>CAYUOL010000006.1:0-12427 GCA_964446345.1 uncultured Iamiaceae bacterium
CATGCGCATCGGCGTCGGCGTCGGCACCGGCACCGGCACCGGCCTTCGCGACGATCCCGCGGTCGGGATCCCAGACGTGGCCGTCGCGGTACGGCGCGTCGCTGTCCCCGGGGCGACGCTTGATCCCGGCGATGAGGAAGAAGAGCAGCACCCCGACGATGGCGATCAGGCTCATCCAGGTGTTGACCCGCAGGCCCAGGATCGTGTTGGCGAAGTCGACCCGCAGCGCCTCGACCCACAGCCGACCGAGGAAGTAGCCCCCGATGTACAAGGCGAAGATGCGCCCCGGCCGCAGCACCCGCTTGCCATCGATCCAGACGAGCAGCAGCACCAACCCGAAGTTCCAGAGCGACTCGTACAGGAACGTGGGGTGGAACAGCGTCGTCGCCGGCTCGAGCGGCGGCCGCCCGACCGTGCCCATCGGGACGTCGAGGCCCCACGGCAGGGTGGTCGGGCTGCCGTACAGCTCGACGTTGAAGTAGTTGCCCCACCGCCCGATCGCCTGCGCGAGCGCGAGCGCGGGGGCCACCGTGTCGAGGCCCGGTCCGAGGCGGATGCCCTTCTTGCGCGCCACGTACACGCCGACCGCGACGCCGGCCATGATCCCGCCCGGGATGCCGAGGCCGCCCTGCCAGATGGCGAACGGCGAGTTCGCGCCGGCCGCCCACGGGTTGTCGAGCCAGTGCCCGCGGTAGAGCTCGTTGTCGGTGATCACGTGGTAGAGGCGCGCGCCGATCAGGCCGGCGGGCACCGCCCACAGCGCGATCGACGACATGTCTTCGGGGTTCCCGCCGCGGTTCGCCCAGCGTCGCCGCGCCAGCTCGAGGCCGAAGATCACCCCGAGCGCGATCATGATCCCGTACAGCCGGTACTGCCGTCCCCACGAGCCCGGGCTCGGGATCGACGAGAAGACGAGGGACAGATCCGAGGTGAGGCGCATCGGAGGCGAGGCTACCCCCCACCTCCGCGCGCCTCGGCGCGTGGCCTCACGCGCACGCTCGCCCTCCATCCGTCGCCCAGAACGTCGAGGCGCGAGACGACCGGATGGTGGGCGAGCCCGTCCGAGCCCGAACGACCTGAGGATCCGCTCGGACGGAACCAGGTGCGGAGCGCCGCCGGCGCCCGAGGCACGCTCGAGCGCAGCTGCTTCAGTACTGCGAGATCGGGATGTTCATCAGCGACTCGCTCCCGGCGGTGACCGGCGCGACGAGGCCCTGCACCTGCGGGAGCAGCTGCTCGCAGAAGAAGCGGGCCGTGTCGATCTTGGCCTGCATCTGCGCGGCGTCACCCGTGCCGGCGTTGAGGTGGCCCTTCGCGGCGAGGGCGCTGCGCGCCATCAGCCAGCCCGCGGTGACCAGGCTGAACATCCGCAGGTACGGGGTGGCCCCGCTCAGCGCGGCGCCCGGGTCCTTCGAACCGTGGCGCAGCATCCAGTTGGTCGTGTCGGCCAGCGTCGTGAGCGCCTCGGCCAGGTTCGACCGGATGCCCGACAGCTCCTCGCCCGCCCGGATGAGCGACGGGTCGAGCATGGCGATCTGCGACAGGAACTCCCCGACGACGCCGCCGCCCTCGAGCGGCAGCTTGCGCGCCACGAGGTCGATCGCCTGGATGCCGTTCGTGCCCTCGTAGATGGGCATGATGCGCGCGTCGCGGAAGTGCTGCGGCACGCCCGACTCCTCGATGAAGCCCATGCCGCCGTAGATCTGGATCGCCAGCGACGTCACCTCGACGCCCATGTCGGTGCACCACGCCTTCGCGATCGGCGTGAGCAGGTCGACCTGGTGCTGGCGGTACTCGCGGATGTCAGGGTCGGGGTGGTGGTTCGCGATGTCGATGTTCTCGGCCTGCACGTACACGATGGCGCGCATCGCCTCGATCGTGGCCTTCATCGTCAGCAGCATGCGACGCACGTCGGGGTGGTCGATGATGAACGACGACTCGCCGGCCGGCGCACCGGGGGCCCGCCCCTGCCTGCGCTCCTGGGCGTACTGCAGCGCGTCCTGGTACGCCCGCTCGGCGACCGACAGCCCCTCGAGGCCGACGGAGAGCCGGGCGTTGTTCATCATCGTGAACATGTACCGCATGCCGCGGTTCTCTTCGCCGATCAGGTAACCGGTAGCGCCACCCTCGTCCCCGTAGGACATGACACAGGTCGGGCTCGCCTTGATGCCCATCTTGTGCTCGATCGAGACGCACTTCACGTCGTTGCGCTCGCCCAGCGTGCCGTCGTCGTTGACGAGGAACTTGGGCACGACGAAGCAGCTGATGCCCTTGGTGCCGGGAGGGGCGTCGGGTGTGCGGGCGAGCACGAGGTGGATCACGTTCTCGGTCATGTCGTGCTCGCCGAACGTGATGAAGATCTTCGTGCCGGTGATCTTGTAGGTGCCGTCGTCCTGCCGGACGGCCTTGGTGCGCACGGCGCCCACATCCGAACCGGCCTCGGGCTCGGTCAGGTTCATGGTGCCGGTCCACTCCCCCGTGACCATCTTCGGGAGGTAGACCTCGCGCAGGCTCTCGTCCGCGTGCGACAGCAGCAGATCGATCGCCCCCTGGGTGAGCAGCGGGGCCATCGAGAACGCCACGTTCGCGGTGGTCATGAGCTCTTGCATGACGATGCCGACCAGCCACGGGAAGCCGCCCCCGCCGTAGGCCTCCTCGAAGGGCACGCCGCCCCACCCGGCGCTCACGTACTGGGCGTACGCATCCTTGAAGCCCTCGGGGGTCCTGACCTGGTTGGTCGCGGCGTCGTGGACCGAGCCCTCGAGGTCGCCGGTGCGGTTCAGCGGTGCGATGACCTCGCTGACGAAGCGGCCGTTCTCTTCGAGCACGTCCTTGATCGTGTCCGGATCGATGTGCTTGAAGGGCTCGAACTCGCAGAGCTCGTTGACGTCGACGAGGTTGTCGAGCACGAAGAACATGTCGCGGAAGGGGGGTTTGTAGTCAGCCATCGCCGCCGACTGTAGGCGCGTTCGGGTCGCGCGTTCCCATCTGCGCACCGGCCTCCGGGCGGGGCGACGGGTGGCCGATCGGCCCCCGGATCGGGGCGGCGATCAGCTCTTGTTGCTGTCGGCGTCGTAGACCACGCCGCCGAACTTCTCGGCGAGCTCGTCGTCGAGGCTGTCCGCCCCATAGGCGACGGCGACGACGGTCATGCGCAGCTCGGCGGGGTTGAGGAACTCGCCCATGAGGCTGTGCGAGAAGTGGATGCCGACGGTGCCGTCGCTCTCCTCGGTCACGGTCAGGTGGCCCACGTCGGCCTGGAACGTGGCGATGTGCCGGAACAGCTCGGGGGACGCCTTGGCCCCGCTGACGCACTGGGCCTTGACCCGCACGATCGACTGGTCCTCGTCGAACAGCCCGGTGGTGACGTACACCCGGGCCGAGCCGTACTGCAGCGAGCACGAGCCGTCTTCTTCGGCGTCGACGTCGTCGAACGGCGACAGGTACTCACGCACCTTGGCCTCGGTCGCGGCCACGACGTCGTCCGCCGAAGGTTCGGTGGTGGTGCTGGCGTCACTCATCGGTCTCTCCTGGAAGTCGGCCACCCGCGCGCCTCGGTGGGCGTCGGCGCGGTGACGTTAGCAGCGCGCTGCTGCGACGGCGGTGGGCGCCGGCCCGTCCCGCGGCGGTCGTCGGTGCCGGCGCACGCCGCCCATCGGTCGCGGTAGGTTGCGCCCGCGCCCGATGGAGGACCCGCGACGGCGCGGGTGGCCCGATGTGCGGGGATCGAGACTTCGGCGACAGGAGGGGTGAGTCCATGATCGAGGTCGAGCAGCTCGGCAACGTCTACGTGCTGCACTGGCACGACGAGGAGAACCGCTTCAACCGGACATCGGTCGATGCGATCAACGCGGCGCTCGATCAGGTCGAGGCGGTCGAGGGGCCGTGCGCGCTGGTCACCACCGGCGAGGGCAAGTACTACTCGAACGGCCTCGACCTCGACTGGCTCATGGCGGCGGGTGACGAGGCCAACGGCTTCGTCGAGGAGGTGCACCGCATCTTCGGGCGCATCCTCGCGTTCCCCGCCATCACCGTCGCCGCCATCAACGGCCACGCGTTCGCGGGCGGGGCGATGTTCGCCACCGCGCACGACTTCCGCGTGATGCGCGACGACCGTGGCTACTGGTGCCTGCCCGAGGTCGACCTCGGGCTCCCGTTGACCCCGGCCATGAGCGCGGTGATCACGGCGAAGCTGCCCCGCGAGACCGCCCACGAGGCGATCATGACCGGTCAGCGCTACGACGCCGCCGAGGCGCAGATGGCCGGCATCGTCACCCTGACGGCACCCGAGGACGACGTGCTCGCCGACGCCGTCGACCTCGCCACGGACTTCGCCGAGAAGAACCGGGGCGTGATCGCGGCGCACAAGCAGCTGCTCTACGCCGACGCGCTGCGCATCATCAACGGCGAGAGCTGACCGGGGCGCCGCGAGCGGCGCCCCGTCTCGACAGCTCACCCGTCGTCGTCTGCACGAGACGGGTCACGTTCCGCGACGTCGAGATGGCGGGCACGCCCGTCCGATCCCGAACGAAGTGAGGAGACGATCGGACGGAACCGGGTGCGAGCGCCGCAGGCGCCCGATGCCCTTCCGGAGCGCAACTCGTCAGAGGTAGAGCCCCGTTCGCACCGCCGAGCGGCGCCGGAGCGCGAGGGTCACGAGCAGCGTCGTCGTCACGAGGGCACCGGCGGCGCCGTCGCCCTCGCCGGCCGCGTGCAGCACGGCATCGCTGACGAGCTCGCGCAGATCGGCCCCCGTGAAGCCTCCCGTCGCCGCGGCCACCCGCTCGACGTCGACCTGCGCACCGGCCTCGAGCTTGCGCAGGTAGCGCTGCAGGATCGCAGCGCGCCCGCGGGCGTCCGGCGCCGGCACCTCGATCGTCACGTCGAAGCGCGCCGAGCGCTTCGCCGCGGGATCGATCGAGCGGGGATCGTTGGTCGTCGCGATGGTGACCACGCCCTCGTGATCCGACATGGCGCCGTCGAGCGCGACGAGGAACTCGAGCAGCGAAGAGGTCGCGCCGTGGTTGCGGTCGCCCACGACGAGGTCGACGTCCTCCATCACGATGAGCGCCGGCGCGAGGTACTTCATCTGCTTGTAGAGCTCACGCACCTGGTGCTGCACCGTTGCCGCGTCGCAGAAGATCACGGTGACCTGGCCGGCGAGCTCGTGCGCGAGCGCGCGGCACAGCGCCGTCTTGCCGGTGCCCGGGGGCCCGGCCAGCAGCAGGCCGCGGTTGCACGCCAGGCCCGCGCCGCGCAGCTGCTCGAGCGCGCGGTACACGCCGTGCACGTTGCGGTCGATGTCGGACCAGATCCGTTCGGGCAGCACCACGTCCGCCCGCTCGGTCGGCCGCGAGCGGAGCACCTTGAACGTGAGGCCGAGCTGCGTCGTCATGGTCTCGAGCGTCCGGTCCTTGAACGGGTTCGTACGGGTCAGGCCGCGCTCGCGCAGCGCCTCGAGGTACGCCTCGGCCGCGGCGACGTGCTCGGGCTTCGAGTAGACGCGGAACTCGAGGCCCGGCGTGTTGTACGGCTTCGTCACCTGCACCACCACGGGCGGCAGGATGAGCCCGCCGGCGGGGTACGCCGCCGCCAGCTCGCACGGCACGCGCGTGGTGACCTCGCCCAGCTCGAGCTTCACCCAGTCGGGGGCTTCCTCCTGGTCCGAACCGATGGTGCCGATCGGCGGGCGCGCCTCGAGGTCTTCGGCGAGGGCCAGGGCCATGAGCTGGCTGACGAGCAGGCTCGGGCTCGAGGTGGTGAGCGCCACCGCGGTCGGTTCGATCGCGAGGTGGGTGGCGGCCCACTCGCGCACGCTGATGCCCATGCCACGGATGCGGATCGACTCGTCGATGAGGTTGGCGAGGTAGGACAGCGACTGGGCCACGCCGTCGGGGAACGGCGGGCGCGGCCGCGCGGTCGTGACGGCGGGTTCAGCGGGGGCCGACGGATCGGCGCGGTGGTGGAGCTCCATGGTTCAGTCGTTCTGCGTAGGTCGGCGCACGCGCACACCCGCGACGCACGACCGCCAACGAAGACGTCCGCCAAGACATCCAGCTCACAACTCGTTCGAAGGGGCGCACCGCACGACCGAGGCTTCAGGTCGTCGGGACACGCCCGCCAGCCTTGCCGGCGCCACCCGGGATCCCCAAGCGAGTTTCGCGGCCGTCCAGGTGGGGCGTCAGCAGCCGGGCGGAACCTTCGTCGGGTACGGCGAGGGGCAGTCGAGCAGCTTCAACTGCAGCGTGAACGGCGCGATGAGCAGGTCGACCGGTGCCGTGGCGGGCGGCGTGATAGGGGCGCTCTCCGGAAGGCTCACGGTGCCGAGCACCACGAGGTTGCGCTGCTGGGCGACGATCGCGGCCTCGACGTCCGGAGGATCTTGGCGTTCGAAGCCGTTCCACTCCGTCGCGTCCTGGACCGGGACGGCGCGACCGAGTGCGGTGCCCGCACGGATCTCCGTCACCATCGCTGCGGCGGCGGCCGGATCGCGCATCTGGACGAGCGCCATGACGTACGTCTGGCCGTCGGTGGTGGTCCACTGCACGCGCACGCTGTCGACGAAGCTCGTGTAGTCGAACTTCGCGGCGCGGTCGGTGTCCAGCATCGCGGGGATCATCTGCGCGGCGGCGACGTGCGACCCCGGATCGTCGACCGTCACCCCACTCGGCAGCGAAGAGCTCGCCGAGCCCCCGATCAGGGCCTCGGACAAGGTCATGACCGGCCGGCCACCCGTTGGCCCCGAGCGCGGGACGCTCGACTGCGGCAACGTCGACCTCGTCGTCGACGGCGGCGTCGTCGTGGTCGGGCGCAGCACCGGGCGCCCTGCGCTGGCGGTCGTGCGGGGCGTCGACCGCAGCGCCAC
This sequence comes from uncultured Iamiaceae bacterium, assembly GCA_964446345.1. Taxonomy (GTDB): domain Bacteria; phylum Actinomycetota; class Acidimicrobiia; order Acidimicrobiales; family Acidimicrobilacustridaceae; genus CAYUOL01. Next base: position 6,866 of record CAYUOL010000006.1, read on the forward strand.
GACCGCGACGATGAGCACGAGCACGACGCCGATCGCGCTGACGAGGGCGATCAGGCGGCCGGTCGAGATGCTCGAGCGCGCCGGGGCCGGCAGCGGGGGGTAGCCCGCCGGCACACCCGAACCGGGTGGCCCGTACCCCGGTGGCGGTCCGTGCCCCGGGGGTGGCCCGTACCCCGATGGCGGTCCGTAGCCCGGTGGCGGTCCGTATCCCGGTGGCGGCCCGTACGAGGGCGTGGCGAAGGCCCCGGCGCCGGGCGGCGCGGGCACCCCGGCGGCGCCGCTGCCGGGAGGCGGCGGCAGGGTCCCGGGGGTCCGGCGCCGCGAGCCCAGGCCCGGCGACGCACCGACGCCGCTCGGAGGCGCTCCCGCTCCCGGCACCGGCCCGCGGGCGCCCGCAGGACCGAGCGGCAGCCCGCAGCCCGAGCACACCTCCGCTCCGGCTTCGACCTCGCGATAGCAGCGCCCGCAGTGCATGACGCCAGCCTGACACGTCTCCCGGCGATGGGTGCGCCGGCTGCTCCGCGCGGGCCCCGCGGCCCTACAGGGTGAACACCTCGAACGCGATCGCGTGCTTGACCCCGAGCCGGGCGCCGTCCGCCGCCGCGTTGGCACTGAGGAAGTCACGCGCGTCGAAGGTCGCGCCGCCCAGGTTCTGCAGGTACGCCTGGTGCGCTTCGAGGGACGCGACGCCGGCGTCGAGGTGGCCGGTGACGTCGACGCCGTGCGTGGGGAGCGGTGACGCCGCGAACGCCACGAGCCGAGCACCGCCCCACGGCTCGAACCCCTCCACCAGCAGCTCGTCGAACACCCATCGGTTGGCGGCGTCCCGCGCCCCGTCGACGAGGGCCTGCCCGAGCACCCGGTGGTCGGCCTGGTTCAGCCCCCCGCCTCCGCCGGCCGTCCAGCCCTCGCGGTGGTTGATCGACACGAGCACCTCCGGCCGGTGCCGGCGGATCTCACGCGCGATGTCGCGCCGGAGGCCGAGGCCGTACTCGAGCATGCCGTCGGGGTGGCCGAGGAACGTCACGGACTCGACGCCCACGATCGCTGCGCTGGCCCGCTCCTCGCGCTCGCGCACGACCCCGGTGTCCTCCGGCTTCATCGCGTCGATGCCGGCCTCGCCCGCCGTGGCCAGCACGTAGGCGACCTCCTTGCCCTGGCTGGTCCACTTGGCCACGGCCATCGCCGCGCCGTACTCGAGGTCGTCGGGGTGGGCGACCACGCACAGGGCGCGCTCCCAGTCCTCGGGCAGCACCTCGAGCGGCGGCTTCTCGGGAGACGCGGTGGGGTCGGCCATGGCGGGGAAACGTACCGCGGTCACCTCGACCGTGACCGACCGCCGCCGACCCCCTCGGGAAGGCTCAGATCGACTCGCCGGCCAGGAACCGGTTCACGGCGCCGAAGAAGGCATCGGGCGCCTCGACCCACGGGAACTGACCGACCCCGGGGAGCGGCAGCAGCCGCGCGTCCGGGAGCGCTGCCACCCACTCCTGCGCCTCCTCGATGGGGTCGCGGTCGTCCTCGCCGTGGACGATCAACGTCGGCACCAGCACCTCGCGCAGGTGCGGCCGCCAGTCGTACGCGTTGAGCTGCGCGAAGACGTGCACGAGCGAACGGGCCACGTTCCACGGGTACTCGTTCTCGAGCCCGCACACGGGCGCCATCCGCTCGAAGGCCGACGGGTCGCTCATCATCAGGGGCACGTACACCTCGCGCCACGCCCGGCAGAACGCCGCCGGATCGGACGCGCGCAGCCCGGCCGCCTCGAGCTGGTCCAGGTGCGCGAGCTGGTGCGGGGCCGGCTCGCGCGCGGGTGCGGGCTGCACGCCGGCGTGCGACGGGATCGTGGCGGCCAGCACCATGCGCTGCACGCGCTCGGGGTGCTGGATGGCGTAGGTGGCCGCGATGCCGCCGTGGTACGACCACCCGAGCACCGAGAAGCGCTCGACGCCGAAGCTCTGCCGGATCGCTTCGAGGTCGGTGACCTCGACCGAGAACCCCAGCCGCGTGGCGTCGCTGACCGCGTCCGATCGGCCCCGCGAACGCACGTCGTAGTAGATGATGCAGCGGTCCGCCGCCCCCTCGAGCCGATGGAAGTCCGCGCGGTTGCCGGCGGTCGGCACGATCACGACGTCCGGACCGTCGCCGACCACCGAGTACGCGAGGCGCACGCCGCGGGCCACCGGCACCATGCCCTCGTCCCCGTCACGGAGGGGCAGCGTGCGCCCCGACGCCAGTGCAGCATCGGCCCCGTTGACCGGGGGCGCGCGATGCATCAGCGACCGAGCCCGGCGGAAGCGGCCGCGCCGCTCAGCCACCGGCCTGCGCCCCCATCCGCGCAGGGCCCGACGTGGTCACCGAGGCGCGCTCGGTCATTCGTCGTCGCGCACGTCGATGTCGATGACCGTGCCCGTCGCGAACATGAACCGCCCGCGTCCCGCGCTCTTCGCCGCGTACATGGCTGCGTCGGCGCGGGCCAGCAGCGAATCGGCATCGGTGCTGGTGGCGTCCGCCGCGACGATCCCGATCGAGACGCCGACGCCGACGGCGATGCCGTCGACGACGATCGGCTCGCTGATCGTGTCGATCAACCGACGGGCGACGCGCTCGAGCAGCTCGTCGTCCTCGTACCCCTCGACCAGGACCGCGAACTCGTCGCCGCCGATGCGCGCGGGCGTGTCGGTGTCGCGCACGGCGGCGTGGATGCGGTCGGACAGCGCCACCAGCACCGCGTCGCCGACGTGGTGGCCGAGCTCGTCGTTGATCGGCTTGAAGCGGTCCAGGTCGAGGTAGAGCAGCGCGACGGTCTGCCCCAAGCGGTGGTAGCGGCTGAGCGCCTGGTCGAGGCGCTCGTAGAGCATCACGCGGTTGGGCAGACCCGTGAGGTAGTCGTGCGTCGCCAGCTGGCGCATGCGCCACTGCGCCTGCTTGAGGTCGGAGATGTCGCGCGCGACGACCGAGATCGTCTCGATGCGCCCCTGGTCGTTGGTGTGCGCGAGTGCGAGCGCGGAGACCGGCACCTCGTGGCGCTCGACGTCGCGCATCGTGAGCTCACCCTTCCATCGACCCGTCTCGACGAGCACCGGCTCGACGACCTCGTGGAAGAACTCGAAGGAGTCCGCGTCGAGCACGTCCATCAGGAACGAGGGAGCGGCGTCGCCGGCGGCGCCCTTGGCGGCGGCCACCCGCACACCGAGCGCCTCCTCGGCGGCGTGGTTGGCGTAGGAGATGGTGCCGTTGCGCTCGACGATGACCAAGAAGTCGGAGCCCGCGTCGAGGACGCGAGCCAGCTGGTCGGCGCGCTCGTCCGCGATCATCTCCGCCGTCACGTCGGCGATCGTGCCGACGAACCCGTCGAGCGAGCCGTCGAGGTCGAACACCGGGGCCACGCGCAGCTCGACCCAGTAGCGACCATCACGGTCGGGATCGCTCAGCTCGGCCGCGACCGACCCGTCTCGGGCGCGCACGCGCAAGACGAACGGCTCGCGCGTCTCGACCGCGGCGGCGCCCCGGCGCATGATCTCGTCCACGTGCTCGGGCACCAGCAGGCTGCGCCACCCCAGGCCGGTCAGCCGGATGTCGGGATCGTCGACGAGACGGGCCCAGCGACCGTTGGCGTAGACGACCCGCCCCACCGCGTCGGTGCGGAGCACGGCGAGCGGCCCGGCGGCGGTCACGCTGTCGAAGAGCCGCCGCACGTCCTCGAGCTCGCGGCGCTCGACCTCGTCCTCGGTGACGTCGAGGCTCACGCCGACGTAGCCCTCGAACCGGGCGTGCTCGTCGAAGGTGGGGCGGGCACGGTGGTGCAGCCAGCGCCACTGGCCGTCGGCGCGCGACGAGCGGGCCGTGAACTGGAAGGGCTGGCGGGCGCTCACGGCGTCGGCGAGCTTCTGGCGCACGCGGTCGAAGTCGTCCTCGTGCATGGTGGTGAAGAGGGCACCGGCGAGATCCCCCGAGCGCGGCGGCAGGCCGACGAACTCGTAGGTGCGGTCGTTGCCGCTCGTCGGGCTGCCGTACTCGTCGGTGGCCCAGAGCATCGCCGGCGACGCCGAGGCGAGATGACCGTCGCGGACCTGGCCGAGCCGGCGGTCGGTGAAGCTGAAGATCTGCGACACGAGGTACTCGGGCCGACCGCCGGGCCCGTACACCGCGAAGACCTGCGTGCGCAGCCACAGCGGGCGCCCGTCCGTCTGCACGCAGCGGAAGTCGCACTCGAAGGAGTTGCGCGTGCCGTTCCACACCCCGTCGACCAGGCGCCCGACGCCCTCGACGTCGGCCGGATCGAGGTACTGCACGAAGGCGGCGCCGACGAGCTTGGCCGGGGTGGAGTCGAGGAGGTCGCAGAGCACCGGGTTCGGGTGGACGAGCTCGCCGGTGACCGCCCACACACCGATGCCGATCGGCGCCGAGTCGAAGACGCCGCTCATCCGCGCGATGTGGCGGGCGAGCGTCTCGCTCGACGCCGCCCCGCGCGACGACGTCTGCCCACCTCGCTGGTCGGATAGCTCACTCATGCAACACCCAGGCCCCTCCGCCAGCACTCGGGCCGGGACCGACCCCACTTGCGTGATGATCCGCGCGGTGCCGCCTGTCGAGCGCGCGCGATCCGGAACCAAAGAAGCCTAGAGCCCCGGCCCCGTGGATGCCCGCCCGACCTCACATCGGCGGGCGAGCGGCCCTTTGGCCCACGCGCGTGCCGTTGCGTAGCCTGCCCGCCCAGACAGGGGGCCCGGGCAACGGGGCCAGGACGCCGGCGCCACGCCGGACCGGGATGAGGGGAACTGCGATGACCGAGCTGTTCAGCGTGCGAGGCAAGACGGCGCTCGTGACCGGCGGGGGCCAAGGGATCGGCCAGATGATCTCGCGCGGCTTCGTCGAGGCCGGGGTCAAGGTGTACATCTCGTCGCGCAAGATGGACGTCATGGCGCCGGTGGCCGAAGAGCTCTCGGCCCTCCCCGGCAGCGCGGGGTGCATCGCGGTCCAGGCGGACCTGTCGAAGGCGGACGAGTGCGATCGCCTCGCCGCCGAGATCACCGAGCGCGAAGGCGGTCGGCTCGACATCCTCGTCAACAACGCCGGCGCCAACTGGGGCGAGCCCTACGAGACGTTCCCGGACGCGGCGTGGGATCGCGTGCTCAACGTGAACGTCAAGGGCGTGTTCCACCTGACGCGTGCGCTCACGCCGGCACTCGCCGCGGCGGCGACGCCGGAGGACCCGGCGCGGATCATCAACATCGGTTCGATCGACGGCCTGCACGTGCCGGGGCTCGAGACGTACTCCTACTCCGCGTCGAAGGCCGCCGTGCACCACCTCACGAAGGTGCTGGCGCAGAAGCTCGCCAAGCAGCACATCACCGTGAACGCGGTGAGCCCCGGCCCGTTCGAGTCGAAGATGATGGCGGCGACGCTCGACGCCTTCCGCGACGTGATCGAGTCGACGGTGCCGCTCGGGCGCATCGGGCGGCCCGACGACATGGCCGGCATCGCCATCTTCCTCGCCTCCCCCGCCGGCAGCTACCTCACCGGCACCGTCATCCCCGTCGACGGCGGATTGATCGGAAC
>CAYUOL010000006.1:12527-24359 GCA_964446345.1 uncultured Iamiaceae bacterium
ACCTGGTAGGCGACCCAGCAGGTCAGGGTGGTGCTCGGGATCATGATGGCGAGGCAGAGGGCGCCGGTGCCCTTGAAGGAGACCCAGCCGATCAGGTACAGGGTCGGGTAGAGGATGGCGCCGGCGGTGAAGGCCACCATCGGCACGGCCCACGACCGGCGCCCGGCGATCCCCCAGGCGCTCAGCGCCGAGCCGAGCACGACCACGACGAGGTCCGCGAACACGAACGCGTCCATGACGGCGTGCCGATCCGCCGCCAGCTCGAACCACCCGCGCACGGTCGGGACGCCGGCGAAGACCACCCACAGCACGACCCCGCAGATCGCCTGCGCGATCAGGTAGCCGGCGTACAGGCGCTCGGGGCCCGCGACCGCCGACGACGATGCACCGCTCGAGGCAACCGACGAGCTCCCGGGGTGCGCCATCACGCGAACCTACCGCCGGACGGGTCCGGCGGTAGGTCCTCCGACTCGTCGGGGCGCGGCGTCAGAACGGCGCGTAGAAGCCCTGGACGTCGCCGATCACCTGGACGGTGCCGGCGGCGTTGCGGATGCTCAGCGCCCCGCCGGTGCCCAGCTTCGACATCACGAGGTTCGGGATCGTCTGCCCCACGCCGAAGTTGACGTTCGAGTTGTTCGCCTCGGTGCCGCCGGTCGGGAACACCCGCAGGAAGCTGTTCGCCGTGCCCTGGGTGGCCGTCGTGTTGGCGATGACCCCCGTGGCGTTGGCCGGCACACCGTGGCCCACCGTGACCGCGCGCACCTCGCCGCTGCCCCACGCACCGCCGCCGGTGCCGGTGCCGTCGCGGCTGTCGAGGAACCGCACCGGCTTCAGCGGGTGGAAGCGCGACCCGGAGCTGGCATCGAAGTAGCCGACGATGTCGACGATCACGTGCGTCGCACCCGTGTTGTTCCGGAAGGTGATCTTGCCGCCGGCCCCGATCTTGATCGTCGCCAGGTTCGGGATGGTCTCGCCCTTGGCGAAGTTGACGATCGAGCCCTCCGTCGGTTCGGTCGCGCCCGCGGGCCACGCCCGCAGGTACGAGCCGGCGGTGCTGTCGGTCGCCGTGATGTTGGCGACGACCGCTGTGGCCGTGGGCGGCACGGCGCCGACGGTGACGGTCAGGTCCTTCGTCGCACCTGCGGCGAGGCGGCTCGAGGCCCACCCACCCAGCGGCGTCCGCGAGTCGAGCACGCGCGCGGGGTCGATGCCGGTGAAGAGGTCGCCGGCGCCGGTGCCATCGTCGAAGTACCCGACGACGTCCGCGATCACGTCGGTGTAGCCCGCGGTGTTGGCGATGTCGACCTTGCCGTCGGTGCCGATCGGCACCGTCACCAGGTTGGCGATCGTCTGCCCCGGTCCGAAGTTCAGGTTGGACGCCACCGGGCGCGTGTCGCCCGTCGGCCACACGGTCAGGAACGACGGCGCGGTGCCGCCGGTGGCCGTGACGTTCATGACCACGCCGGTCGCCGTGGCCGGGATGTTGTTGGCGCCCGCCACCGGCAGGTGCCCGGGTGCGCCGTTGTACACCGCCGGGAAAGGCGCGCCCGGCACGCGCGTGTCGAGGATGCGCGTCGGGGTCACCGGGTGGAAGCCGGCGCCCGACCACGGCGTGGCCGCGTTGGAGGTCGCAGCCGGGCCGGTGCCGAGGCTGTTCGTCGCCGTGACGGCGAACGTGTACGCGGTACCGGCCGTGAGCCAGGTCACCGTGCAGGTGAGCGGTCCGGTCGTCCACGCGCAGGTGGCGCCGCCGGGCGTCGCGGTGACGGTGTAGCCGGTGATCGGCGGCGCGCCACCGTCGGAGGCCGGCGCCGCCCACGTCACCACCGCGCTCTCCTTCGCGGCGGTCGCCACGACGGACTGCGGCTCGGACGGTGCACCGATCGTGACGGCGAGCGAGGCATCCGAGTCGGGCGCGATGACGGCGTCGAACTTGGCCGCGACCTTGAACGTGAACGTGCCCCCGGAGCCGACGTTGCCGTAGTCGAGCGTGGTGGTGCCGGCCGGGACGTCCACGACGTCGTTGGTCGGCGAGACGGTCACCCGGTACCCGGTCGGCGCCGAGCCGCCGGCCCACGTGGGCGGCGCCTGCCAGTCGACCTGGATGTGGCCGTTGCCCGGCGTCGCCGTGACCCCGGTGGGCACACGGGCCGGCTTGTACTCACGGCACGGCTGGTTGCGCAGCGACTGGCTCTGCGTGGTCACGCCGGGCACGTTGCACGAGGGGGCGGCGGCCGGTGCGAAGAACGCGGCCCGCTGGTCAGCCGGGAGCGGCAGGACGATGCTCGACGGATGGCCGACGGAGTGGCCGATCTCGTTGGTGTGCGTGCCGGGGAGGGCGTCGAAGGCCCAGAAGTCCTGGTTGCCACCCGGCGCCTCGATGTTGACCCGCAGCTTCGAACCCGGGCGCAGGATGTGCGCGAACGGGAAGATCTCGATGCGGACCGGCACGAACTGCCCGGCGGGCATCGGGGCCGAGTCGGCCTGCGTGAAGGTGTGCCGCGGACGCAGCTCGGTCGACGTGGCCTCGTCGAGCTTGCGGCTCCGGGCGCGCATCCAGCCGCTCTGGATGTAGACCTCCTGCCCGTCCGGTCGCACCTCGGTGAGCGTGACCTCGAACTCGGTGTCGACGGCGCCGGAGCGCACCCACAGGTCGGCGCTGCCGTGACCGGTGTAGTTCACCTTGCTCGTGAAGGCAGGGGTCGTGAAGCTGAGCGAGTTGCCCTCGGTCAACGGCAGCCAGTGGACGTCGGGGTGCGACTTCCACGCCTCTTCGGTGCCGCCGTCGTAGGTCTTGGTGCGCTTGGTCGACGGGTCGTACACGTACGGCGTCGAGGCGCGGGCCTCGGTGTCCGCGACGGTCGGCGCGGTCTTCGACAGCTGGCCGTCGGGCTGCATGTACCAGCGCTCCGCCGTCGTGTTCGGCAGCGGCCACGACGCGTAGCTGGTCATGTTCGTCGCATAGGGCGCGCCTTCCTGGCCGGGCACCGCATCTGCAGCCGACGAGCAGGCGCCGTTCTTGATCGCCGGGCAGCCGCCGTTCTCCCAGCGGATGCGGATCGGTGGCTCGCTCTCGTACCACGCCTTCGCGGCCGCATAGTCCGCGGCGCCGCCGAAGTTGCGCGCCGGCGGCAAGGTGACCGGGGTGCCGAAGAGGCCGGAGCTGCTCAAGGCCTCCTCGATGCCTTGGCGGAAGAACGCCGCGCCTTGCTGGATCGGTTTGCGTTCACCGACGTAGAGGTCGACGAACTCGGTGACCCGCAGGAAGTCCTCGGGCCCGAGCGGGTCGACGTGCGTGCCGTTGGTGAACTCCCCCCGCACGTACGCGTTGGGCTTCACCATCTCCGCGACCTCGGCCGCGTAGCCGCCGGTCTGCTCGTCCTGCCACTGCGTCGAGATGTAGGTGGGGACGTTGATCTTGGGGATGAACGTGCGGCCGTCGAGGAAGCTGTACTTCGGCTCGTTGAACCGGTCCCGCTGGATCTCCGCCTTGAGGTCCTGGCTCTGCAGCCGCATCACCTGGTTGTCGAGGCACGTCGTGTCACCGCCGTCGATCCGGTCCTTCACCCACGCGTGGCCGCCGTAGTCCGGGTCGGGGTTGGGGAAGGGCGGGATCGCCGGCTTCGCCGCTTCCTGCCGGTCGAGCGCCCAGTTCAGGGCGAAGCCGTTGTTGAGGATGCCACCCGGGAAGAGGATGCCGCCGAGGCCGTCGGAGAACGGGGACAGCGGCGTGATGGCCTTGAGGTGCGGCGGGCGCGTCGACGCGACGTAGAGCTGGCTGTAGCCGGAGTACGAGATGCCGACCATGCCCACCTTGCCGTTCGACCACGGCTGCTGGGCAACCGTCTCGATGACGTCGTAGCCGTCGCTGCGCTGCGCCTCCTCGAAGAACCAGAAGGCGCCGCCGGAGCAGGTCGTGCCGCGCATGTTGACCGCGACCACGGCGTAGCCGAAGTAGGGGTAGATCGCCGCTTCCTGCGGCGGTCCCCCCGGCCGCGCCGGGTCGTAGCCCGAGTACTCGACGACGACCGGGTAGGGACCCGGACCGGCGATCGATGGGTTGGGCAACGTGACGTTGGTGGCGAGCTTGGTGCCGTCACGCGTCGTGATGTAGCCGTAGCCGGCGCTCAGCGGCGCCTGGCTCGTGTAGAAGGACTGCGGCGGGTTGTCGTCCTGCGCGGTGACGGTGACCGGGTCCGACGTCGCGCCGCCCTCGCGCACCTTGTAGCCCGCGGCGGGCGTGAGGTCGCGGAACAGCAGCGCCCCGAGCTTGTCGGCGACGCCGCTCTTGATCGGGGTGTCGGTGGCGTCGAGGAGCTCGACCGTCGATCCGACGGGGTGGCCCCAGGTCTCGACCTGCAAGATGCTGCCGCGCACCTTGAACGGCACCACGTCCGCATGGGCCGCCCGCGGGACGGTCTCCATCCCGGCGAACACCACGGCGACCATGCACAGCGCCGTCAGGACCGTGCCGATCCGGGATCGGACAGTTGCACTCATCGAGATCTCCCCTTCGGCGCGCGGGTGCGCCGCTCGTACGTCCGCGAGGCCGGCCCGCCCCTCCGGCCTGGAGTTGGTCAGCGTATCGTCAGCCTGCGCAGGGTGACAGTCGCCACATGTGGCCCGTGTATGTTCAGCCCGAAGCCGCGCTCACGAAGGCGCTGCCGCGGGTGCTGTCGGCGAGCGCGACGCCCGCCGGGTCGACTGCACGCCGCACCGACCATCCCCGATCGGCGAACCACGTGGTGAGGTGCGCCCGGGGCAGCGACGAGCGCAGCTCCTCCCCCATCGCCGCGACGGCTCGCCCCAATCCGCCTTGTGTCGGGGTCTCGGCGCCGGCCGGCGCCTCGATCGAGATCGTGATCTCGAGGGTGCTGCCCGGCGCCGCGACGCCGCGGAGCGCGACGAGCAGCCCGGCGAGCACGTCGAGCGGGAGGTACGCCGCGACGCCCTCGCAGAGGAAGCAGGTCGGGACCGACGGGTCGTGACCCGCCGTCGCGAGCGCCGCGCCGACGTCGTCGTGGAGGAAGTCGGCTGCCGCGAAGCCGATCGCGTCGTCCGCGAGGTGCAGCTCCTCGAGCCAGGCGCGCTTGTCGCGCTGCGTGTCGGGGTGGTCGAGCTCGAACCAGCGCATCCGGGGATCGGCGTAGCGCAGCGCCCGCCCGTCGTAGCCCGCGCCCACGACGACCACCTGGGGCGTGCCGCCCACGATCGCGTCGACGGCGGCGCGATCCATGAACGCCGTGCGCACGCGCAGGTAGCGGGCCATGGTCGTGGTCGGGTCCACCGAGACGCCGGCGGCGACCGACTCCTGCAGCCGCTGGTCGTCGTCGGGTCGCCCGAACGGCGCTTCGACCCGCGGGAACGCGATGCGATGGGCGGCGACCCGACGGGCCGTCATCGAGGGTTCACCAGGCTTCATCGGCCCCATCGTCCCAGACGCCGGGTGGTTCTGGTCGGGGTGGGCGGTTATCAGGAGCGCGTGATGAGCAGGATCATGAGGCCGAGGAGGGCCATCACGACCACCACAGCGATGACGATGTTCAGCCAGCCCCGCTTCGCCTTGGGGAGGCCGAAGTCGACGAGGTCCTCCCGGCTGCGGCGCAGGAGGTAGTCGTCGTCCGCCTTCGTGCCGGTCTTGGGCAAGTGGGTGCGGTTCGCGTCGCGTTCGCGGCTCTTGGCGGCGTTGTGCTGCTGGCGCTTCTGGGCCTGCTGGCGCTTCTTGGCGTTCTTCGACTTGGCCACCGCGCAACCCTAGTGGCGCCGTCGCCGCCGCCAGTCCACCCGACCAGGCGTCGGCACCACGTGCGCCGATACCCTTCGCCTCCCGCTGCGGCGCCGTGGGACGCGCCGAACCTCGTCACGGGACGAACCCGTGGCTCGTCCTCCAGGGGGAACGATGCCAGCCAGCGCCGCACCGATCCAGATCCGGATCATCGATGCCGACGAGCGGTCCGTGACCGTCGACGCCACCCGGGTGGACGACGCGCTGCTCGTCGACGCCGGCACGCTCGAAGCGGCGACCGGGTGGGTGTTGAAGCCGGTCGGGTTGTGCCGCGGCGACGTGTGCATCCCGACGGCGACGCGTCCCGAGCTGACGACGACCGGCGGCGGCGAGGCCGATGGCGACGTCCTCGTCGACCTCGCCGTGTTCGCCTCGCTCACCGGGCAACCGGCGGTGATCGACGCCGCCGAGGGCATCGTCGTGCTCGGGACACCCGCGGCGGTGCGCGCCGAGCAGCGCACCTCGCTCGCGGCCCCGGACTTCACGGTGGACGACCTGGACGGGCAGGCGGTCGCGCTGGCGGACTTCCGCGGCAAGAAGAAGATGCTCGTCGCGTTCGCCTCGTGGTGCGGCTGCGCCTACGACCTGCCGGCGTGGCAGGCGATGCAGGACGAGCTCGCCGATCGCGACTTCTCGATCATCGGCATCGCCGTGGACGAGAAGGTGGAGGACGTCACGCCGTTCACGAACGACATCGACTTCCCCGTGCTGCTCGACCGCGACCACGTCATCACCGAGCGCTACGACATCCGCAACGTGCCGACCGTGGTGTGGATCGACGAGGACGATCAGATCGTGCGACCCAACGACGTCGCGTTCGGCACGGACCTGTTCAAGGACTTCCACCACATCGACTCCGCGCCGCACCACGAGGCCCTGCGCCGGTGGGTCACCACCGGTGAGGCCCCGATGGCGCCGGACGAGGTCATCGACAACGTGCTCGTGCCGAGCGACGACGAGCAGCTCGCCCGGGCGCACTGGCGTGCCGCGATCGCGCTGCACCGCGAGGGGCGCTTCGACGCCGCGAACCGCCACTTCGACCGCGCCGGTGAGCTGGCGCCGCACGACTTCACCATCCGCCGGTCGTCGATGCCGCTGCGCGGCATCGACCCGTTCCTCAGCGAGGAGTTCATCGAGCTCTTCGAGGGCTTCAACGCGGCGGGCCGTCCCGGCTACGGCTTCGGCCACGACGACTGAAGGGGACGCTCCGGCGCGGGCGCCCGGCGCGGTCAGCGCGCGCCGCGCTTGTCCTCCAGGACCTTCTTCGTCGCGTCGATCACGGCCTGCGGCTTCCAGTACTGGATGTAGGTGCCGGCGTCGTCGACCATCTCGAACGACCCGAACGGCGACTTGCGCGCCAGCTGGTTCTGGCCCTCGCTGATGTGCGGGTCGCGCACCTGCGTGCCGGGCGGCGCGACGGGCGCGCCTGCGGGCGCATCACCGGGGAGCGGCGGCCGCGCTCCCGCGCCGAGCACGATCGTCGGGATCGGGGGCGGCGGCAGCGCCCCGGCGCCGAACGCGCCGAGGTTCGCGTTGAGGTCGGCGATCGTCCCGTACTCCGCCAGCTGCCCGGGCGTCGCGCCGTCGGGCACTGCGGGGTAGAGCTCGTTGAGCGGAGGATCCACGAGGACGAGTCCGGCCACCGAGCGCATCTGGGCCTTGGCGACCTGCCGCGCGATGAACGTGCCGTACCCCTGCGCGACGAGCACCACCGGGCCGGTGATCGCCCCGCCCTCCACGAGGGCCCCGAGCTCGGCCGCGTGCGCCTTGACCGAGCGCGGTGTCGCGGCCGCCGGGCTCGCGCCGAGGCCCGGGCGGTCATAGGTGCACACGCGCGCGCTCGACGCGAGCGCGGCGGGCACGGGCGAACGCCCCCACGCGCTGGCGCCGTCCTCGGCGAGCCCGCTGACGAACACCACCGTCTTGGGGCCCTGCCCGGCACACGAAAGGCTGATCATGGCGCCGCTGGCGTCGACCATCTGCGTCATGAACACCGGAGCGGCCGTCGGCGCCGACGATGATCCGGTGGATGCGGTCGTGCCCGTGGTCCCCGCCGTCGCGGTGGTCCCGGGCTCCGTCGTCGCGCAGCCGACCAGCAGCGCGAGCAACAGCACGGCGATGCCCGCGCCGAGGGCCAGGCGACGGGCGGGCGAGTCGTGATCCAAGCCCTCAGTGTGCATCGGCGAGAACGTAGTGCGGTGCATCCCGAACGCGACAGCGGGGCCGGCTCGCGCCGGCCCCGCGGTCATTGGGCTGCTTATCGTGCGTCCCCGCCGGGCGCGATCAGCCCGTGCCCTTGTAGTTGAGGACCGCGTGCAGGACGTGGTCGACCTGCACGAGATCGGCCTGGTCGCGCATGACCTGGTCGATGTCCTTGTACGCCATCGGGGACTCGTCCAGCAGGTCGGCGGCCTTCTCGGACTGCCACGTGCGCCCGACCATCTTCGCCTTGAGCTCGTCGGTCGTGAAGCGACGCTTCGCTTCCTTGCGGCCGAAGCGCCGCCCCGCGCCGTGCGACGCCGAGTGGTAGCTCGACGGCTCGCCGAGCCCGGTGACGATGTAGGTGCCCGTGCCCATCGAGCCCGGGATGATCCCGCGATCGCCGACGCGCGCCCGGATCGCGCCCTTGCGGGTGATCCAGAGCTCGCGGCCGTCGTGGGTCTCGCGCTCGGTGTAGTTGTGGTGGCAGTTGATGCGGGTCTTCTGCTTGAACGGTGTCGCGATGTGCTCCTTCATCACCTTGAGCAGCGCGTCCATCATCAGCTCGCGGTTGCGCAGGGCGTAGTCCTGCGACCAGAGCATGTCGGTGATGTACGCGCCGAACTCGGGATCGGTGTCGAGGAAGTACGCGAGGTCGCGATCCTCCACCCGGCGGTTGAGCTTCTGCGTGAGGCCCTGCGCCTTGCGGATGTGGCGGGTGGCGAGCAGGTTGCCCGTCCCCCGGCTGCCCGAGTGCAGCACCGCCCACACGGTGTCGCGCTCGTCCAGGCAGATCTCGACGAAGTGGTTGCCGCCGCCGAGCGTGCCCAGCTGCGCACCGACCTTGCGCAGCTGCGACGTCGTCAGCTCGTCCGGTCGCGGGACGGGGTTCTTGTCGAGCCAGCGCCACGCCGCCGTCGAGATCGTGTCCCGCTTCGCGAAGCCGGCGGGGATCTCCTGGTGCATGGCGTCGAGGATCGGGTCGAGCTTGACGGGCAGATCCGCCGCGTCGAGCGACGTCTCGACCGCGACCATGCCGCAGCCGACGTCGACCCCCACCGCGGCGGGGATGATGGCGCTCTCGGTCGGGATGACCGAGCCGATCGTGGCGCCGAGCCCGAAGTGGGCGTCGGGCATGAGGGCGATCGGGCCGGCGACGGCAGGGCTGCGGGCCGGGCGCGCGGCCGGGCGCATGGTGCCGTCCTCGATGTCGCTCGCCCACGACCGGTCCAGGTCGCGGTCGCCGTCCTTGCGGAGCTCGTACATGGCTGCACTCCTTTCGAGAGTGTGGATGGGATGGATAGCAGATGAGGTCGCGGCACCCGCGGGCCTCGTCGACGCGTGCGCCTCTGTTGGGGCGTGACCGGCGCCGACCCGACGCCACGGGCTCGGCGTCTCTGCACGCCGCTTGGGGGGCTCATCAGCCGCCGCCTCGGCAACGCTTGATGGCGCCGCCCGTGCCCGGCGCCCGGCGCCGCGCAGCACCCGTTGACGGCTGCCCGCGCGGCCGGCCGGTAGCGTCGGCCCATGCCCGTCGGCGTCTACCCGGGATCGTTCAACCCGCCGACCGTGGCGCACCTGGCCATCGCGAGGGCGGCCGCCGAGCAGTGCGCGCTCGAGCGGGTCGACCTCGTGCTCTCGCGCGACACGCTGGGCAAGGCGCACCACGACCTCGTGCGCATCGAGGACCGCGTGCGGGTGCTCGAGGCGATCGCGACCTCGCGGCCGTGGATCGGGGTGCGCGTCACCGACGACCGCTTCATCGCCGACATCGCCGAGGGCTACGACGTCATCGTCCTGGGCGCCGACAAGTGGGCGCAGGTCATCGACCCGGCCTGGTACGACGGTTCGGAGGCCGCCCGCGATGCCGCGGTGGCGCGGCTGCCGACCGTCGCCTGCGCGCCGCGGCCTCCGTGCCCGATGCCGACCGGCGCCGTCGCGCTCGACGTGCACCCCGACCACCACGAGGTGTCGGCCACCCACGTGCGCGCCGGCCGGCGCGAGTGGATGAGCGACGAGGCGATCGCGTTCGACGACGCCACGGGTGCCTGGTCCGACCCCGCGCGCTACCGCGCGTGGGTCGCCGCCCACCCCTGATCGACCGTGGGGTGCCGCGAGCTCTCGGTGCGCACCCTTGACAGGCAGCCAAATGGCTGCATATCTTTCAGGCAGCCATTTGGCTGCCTTTCTGGCCCGACGACCGAGGAGCGCCATGATCGCCATCCGCCACGGCCCCGGCATCGCCCCCGCTGCTCGCCGCCGGTCCCGCGATGGGGTCGCCGCCACCCCAGCAGCCACCGGGTAGAACGGCAGCGCCATGGATGAGGTGTTCAAGGCGCTCGCCGACCCGACCCGACGCCAGCTGCTCGACTCGCTGCACGAGCGGGCGGGCCAGAGCCTGCGCGAGCTGTGCGCCGGTCTCGACATGGCCCGGCAGTCCGTCTCGAAGCACCTCGCGGTGCTCGAGGCGGCCGGGCTGGTCGCCACCGTGCGCGACGGCCGCGAGAAGTTGCACTACCTCAACGCCGCGCCGATCAACGAGATCGGTGTGCGCTGGATCAACCAGTACGACCAACCGCGGGTCGACGCCTTGACCGACCTGAAGCACGCATTGGAGAGCACCCCCATGGCCAAGCCATCGTTCGTGTACAAGACCTACATCAAGACGACGCCCGAAGCGCTGTTCCGCGCGCTGACCGAGCCGGCGTTCACGCAGCGCTACTGGCAGACCACGTTCGCGACCGATTGGAAGGTGGGGTCGCCGATGACGTGGGACAACCACGGCGTCACCATCGCCGATCCCGAACAGATCGTGCTCGAGCACGATCCGTTCCGCCGGCTCGCCTACACGTGGCACACGTTCACGCCCGAGCTCGGCGAGCGGTTCGGCATGGACGCCGAGCTCACGAACGCCCTGGGCGCGGAGCCACGCTCGAAGGTCACGTTCGACATCGAGGACCAGGGCTCGGTGGTGCTGCTCACCGTCGTGCACGACGGCTTCCCCGAGGGGAGCCGCTTCGTCGAGCTCGTGGGCAACGGCTGGCCCCAGGTGCTGTCCAACCTCAAGACGTTGCTCGAGACGGGCGACGTGCTGCCGGCCGACGCCTGAGCACGTTGTTCGCATCGATCGGGGTGTGCCGGGTGCGTGTCGAACCCACGACCTTCGCCGTATCAGAGCGACGCTCTCACCACTGAGCTACCGGCACGCGGGCGGGCGGTTCCAAGGCGCGGCCGAGGAACCGCCCACCACTACGCCGCCGCCGGGATCCACTCGATCCAGGCGGGGTCCGCCTCGGTGATGCCCACGACCAGCCACGCGCCACCCGGGGGGCGGATCGGGGTGACGTGCAGGGTCATGTGGGCCTCGGCGGGGGTGCGGTCGGCCTTGCGCCCGTTGCACGGGCGGCACGCGGCGCAGGTGTTCTCCCACGTGTGCGCCCCGCCGCGCGACCGCGGGACGATGTGGTCGATCGAGGTGGCCACGCGCTTCGTGCAGTACGCGCAGGCCGAGCCGTCACGCGCGATCAACGCCCGCAACGTGGGCCGGCCGGGGCCCCGGCGGTACGGGACCTTCACGTAGCGCCGCAGCCGGATGACCGACGGTGCTTCGAGCACGAGCGCGGCCGAGCGGACGGCCGCGCCCTCGCGGGCGGTGACCACGTCGGCCTTCTCGTCGAGCACGAGCACGACGGCCCGGCGCACGCTCACGAGGCCGAGCACCTCGTACGAGGCGTTGAGGACCAGGGTCCGGGACATCGCGATCACCTCCCTTCTCTGTGATCCGTCCGCCGCAGGGTCGCGGCCGACGTCGATGAGCACGATGCACTTCGTGTTGCTGTTCGTGTTGC
>CAYUOL010000006.1:24459-35630 GCA_964446345.1 uncultured Iamiaceae bacterium
GTTCGTGTTGCTGTTCGTGTTGCCGTTCGTGTTGCGGTTCGTGTCTCGTTCGCGTGGCTCAGGTCGACGGACCTGACCTCGCTGCTCGAGCGCCGACGGGAACCAGAACGGCCGGCATACCGTCTGTCCTGCATGCGCCGATCACCCGAACGCCCCCTCCGTGCCCGCTCGTCCGTGCCGCTGCTCGCGATGACGGGGGCCCTGGTCGTGGCGGCGACGGGCTGCGGGAAGAACACCTCCGTGAACCCGCGCGACTTCGACGATCCGCCGGCGTGCCTGGTGACCGGCACCAACGCCCCGGGCGCGCCCGGCACGTCGCCGATCGAGAACTGTCCGGACCTGACCCGGCCGCCGGGCACCGGTGCCCCGGGGTCGTCGACGAGCCCGCGGGCGGGAGGCGGATCGACCGTGCCGGGCACCCGGCCCCCGGGGTCGACCTCCTCGACCTCCCGGACCTCCCCCACCACGAGCGCCGATGCGATGACCTTCCCGTCGTCCACCGGCGTGCCATCCCCTCGCGTCGAGGAGAAGGCGGAGCTCGCCCGCAACCGCGAGCGCTGGGCCGGGCAGCACCCGACGAACTACCGCTACACGTGGGCCAACGGCTGCTTCTGCCCCGCGAGCGCCACGGGGCCCTTCGTCGTGACGGTGCACGGCGACGCGGTCTCGATCGCGCCGGCGAAGGCGGGCGGCCCCGCCCCCATCGCCCAGCTGAAGCCGGGCATCGAGGACACGTTCGCCACGGCGGCGCAGGCGCTCGAGAAGGCCGAAGACGTGACGATCACCTACGACCCGACGTACGGCTACCCCACCGCCGTCGGCATCGACTGGGTCAAGAACGCCGTGGATGACGAGGAGTCGGTCACGATCAACGACCTCTCGCTCCTCCCCTGATCGCACCGACGGAACCGCACCTCCTGGGCCGCGTCGAGACGCGGGGAAGACGGCCCTGGCGTGGGAGCCGTCCTCCCCGACTGCCCTCTGGTAGCGGTGATCGTCGGAGATCGGCGCGGGTCGAAGCGGGATCAGCCGAGGTGACGGCCGTCGTCGATGGCGGCGATCAGCACGGCGGCCTGGGCACGGTGCCCCGCGGCCTCGACCGCATCGGCGATGCGCCGCAGCACGTCCTCGTCCGCCACGCCGAACGCGAGTGCCCGCTCGGCCGCCGTCACGGGATCGATGGCGGCGGTGTCGAGCAGGTCGACCGTGAGGTCGGCCCATCGAGCGAGCAGCCGATCGCGCTCGAGCGCGACGGCATCCTCGTAGGCGAACTGCCGCGCGCAGAACGCGGCCCGGTGCAGGTCGTAGGCGCGGGCATGATCGGCGGCGTCGCGGTCCGCGCTGCTCAGGTCCCAGAAGAGCCAGGCGTCGATGCGCCACCGCGATCCCGGCACCAGGGCGATGCCGTCGGCGCTGCGCACGACGAGCTCGTCCGGGCGCAGAGCAAGGGACTTGCGGAGCCGGTGCACGGTCACGTTGAGCCGGTTGCGTCCGGCCGCGAGGTCGATGTCGGGCCAGAGCAGATCGGCGAGCTTGTCCACGGTGACGGGCTGGCGGTGGGCGATCAGCACCGCCAGCAGCCGCGCGCTCGCGCCGGCCAGCTTCATCGGCTCCCCGTCGCGCCACACCTCGAGGTCCGGCCGCAGCACGCGGACCGTGTCGTCCGCCCCGGCGAGCGCCTCGGGCACCACATCGGCACGAGCACCATCGGCCGCGCCCGCGCCAGGCGTCGCCTGCGCATCATCTCGTGCCGGCGCGCCCGCCGATCCTTCGGCGTCGTCCACCGGCGCGGCCACGACGCCATCCACCCGCGGTGCCTCGTCGTCCACCGGCGGAGCCGCGACGACATCGATCGGGACGAGCACGGCGATCGCCGTCGCCGGGTCGG
The DNA here is from genome assembly GCA_964446345.1 of uncultured Iamiaceae bacterium. GTDB lineage: Bacteria > Actinomycetota > Acidimicrobiia > Acidimicrobiales > Acidimicrobilacustridaceae > CAYUOL01. The sequence continues at coordinate 26,348 of CAYUOL010000006.1, forward strand.
CCGCCCGCGCGTCGCCGGGCTCCTCGGTCGCTCCCGGGGCCGAAGGCGGCGGCGCAGCGACGTCCGGATCGCCGGGTCCCAAGAGTCGTCGGCGGGGTCGTTGCTCGGTAGGCACCGGTGCGTGCTCGAGCGCGCCGCCCGTGACGTGGGCCAGCAGCGTCAGCGCGGTCTCGTCGTCCGGCGCGAAGGGCGTGGTGCCGCGACGGCCGGCGACGAGCACCGCACCGACGCGCTGGCGCATGAGCACCGGCGCCGCCACGAGCGTGAGCGGGCCGCGCTCGTCGGGCAGCGCGGGATCCGACGGCACCGTCTCGTGCTGGGCCTGCACGGTGTCTGCGGCGCGCCCGAGCAGGCCGCGGCTCGACTCGATGCGCGCCACCCGCACGTCCCCATAGGTCGCGACCGGGATCAGCGTGACCCCGTCCACGAGCACGACGAACGCGAAGTCCGCGTCGAGCGTCCACGCCGTCTCTTCCGCGACCGTCGCGGCGATGGCGGGCCCGGGACGGTCGCTCGTGAGGCGACGGGCGACGAGGAACATCGACACGACCTGTGCCCGCCGGCGCTCGGCCTCGCTCGCCACATCGGCCTCCGCGCCGCCGACGAGGTGCGCGAGCCGGACGGCCAACGCGAGCTCGACCGCCAGGACGACGACGGCGAGGCCCAAGAGCAGCGCCCACGGGATCGGGGCCCCGCCCGCGGGCGCCCTCTCGAGCGCGGCCACGGACTGCAGCAGCTGCGCTTGGACGGGATCCCGCGCCCCGTGCAGGGCATCGAGCTCGGTCACGGCCGACTCGTACGGCGCGAGGTCGGACCTCGTGGCGCCGCCTTCGCGGAGGTGCTGCACCCGCTCCGGCGGCAACGGACCGAGCGCGGCCGCCACGGCCTGCGTCTCGCGGTACCCGGGTGTCGCCAGCAACTGGTCGTGGGCCCCGCGGCCGGCTTCGTCCTGCACCAGGAGATCGGTCACCAGGTCGTCGCGGGATCGCGACCGGAGGCGCTCGTAGCCATCCGTGTCGGACTGGAGGAAGCCGGGCAGCTCGCCCGGCGCGAGGTCGGCCAACGCCGCGATGCGCAGGGCCTCGGCTTGCACCAGGCCGGCATCGTCGTACGCCGCCGTGGCGACCGCGAGCCGGCGCGCCTGATCGACCACCGTGGGCGTGGTGTCGTCGACCGGTGCTGGTCGGGTCGCGATGAGCACGGCCGCCGCAGCGCACCCGGCGACGAGCACGACCACCATCGCGGCGGCCGTGGCTCGCGCCTGGCGGGCTCGCGTCCGGGGGCGGGTTCCGTGGTCGCCTGGCTGCGAGCCGCCGCTCATCGTCCTCCCGGGTCGATCTCCCACCGGCACCGGCGTGGTGCGGGCGCCAGCTTGGCACGCGGGCCCGGGGCGAGGGCGTCCGAGCCGTGTGCACCAGGGTCGGCCGTCGCCGGGACGACCTGTGCCGGCGGTGCCGTGCCCAGCCCTCTGACCTGCCCGTTCTCGGCCGGTAAGGGCCCGACTGGAGCGGTAAGCGCACGGAGACGGTGCGGTAAGCCGCGCCCGTCATCGTGCGCGGCGGCCCCGCATCCCCCAACCCGGAGAGACCCATGCGCACCGAACCCGCCCCGTCGACGTCCAACCCCCCACCGTCCGACCCGTCATCGCACGACCTGTCCCCGTCCGGCTCCTCACCCCGCGACTCGTCACCGTCCGCTGCCGCGCCCCGTCCCCCAGCACCGTCACCGGACGACGGGCGTGCCGCCGCCGCGCCGCCGCCGACCGCGAGCCCCGAGGGACCGGCCGGCGCCCCGCCACCGCCGCCCGGTCCCGATCGTGAGGCCCGGGTCCGCAAGGGCCTGCGCTCGCTGATGGCGCTCGGGCTCCCGCTCGCGTTCGCGGCGGCCGCGGGCTGCGTGGCGCCCACGATCCCGTTGCCGAGGCCGACCACTGCTCCGGCCACCCGGCCGGCCCCGACGTCGACCACGTCGCCGGGCTCGCCCACCACGACCGGCGCGCCGACAACGACGCCTCCCACCACCACCGCGCCCCCGCGGGCGGGCTCGATCGCCCGGTACGAGATCGGCGCGCCCACCGTCTCCGACGTGTGGCTCGATCCGCGCGACGGCGACGATGCCCACTCGGGAGCCGATCGTTCCCACGCCCTGCGCACCCTGGCGGCGGCGTGGGACCGGGTGCCTGCCGACACGGCGACGGCCGCGGCCGGCTTCCGCATCCGGATCACCCCGGGCACGGTGCCGATCCACTCGCTGCCCAACAACTGGTTCGAGGCCAAGCGCGGCACGGCGCAGAAGCCGATCATGATCGAGGCGGCCGACGGCCGGGGAACCGTGACCATCGAAGGCGGCATGAACGTCCTCGACGTCAGCTACCTCTACCTCACGGGGCTGCGCTTCACCGCCGGCGGGGCCGCCCCCGCCGTCACCGACACGGTTGTGCACGGCGAGCGGGTCGACCACCTGCTGATCCGCCAGAGCGATCTGATCGGCGACCGCGGGCCAGAGGCCGACATGAAGGAGGGCCTCAAGATCAACCAGTCGACCAACGTGTTCGTCGAGGACGACGACATCTCGGGCGGGTGGGACAACCCCGTCGACTACGTCGCGGTGCAGAACGGTCATGTGGTCGGCAACACGATCCACGACGGCGGCGACTGGTGCATGTACGTCAAAGGTGGTTCCGCGAACCTCGTGGTCGATGCCAACGAGCTCGCCCGGTGCGGGACCGGGGGCTTCACCGCTGGCCAGGGCACGGGCTTCGAGTGGATGACGGACCCCTACCTGACCTACGAGGCCATGGGCGTCGAGTTCACCAACAACGTCGTGCACGACGTCGACGGCGCCGCGTTCGGCACCAACGGCGGCTTCGAGATCTTGTTCGCCTACAACACCGCGTTCCGAGCAGGAACCCGCAGCCACCTGATCGAGGTGCTCCACGGCAACCGCAACTGCGACGGCGAGCTGGCGACCTGTCGAGCCCACAACGCCGCCGGCGGGTGGGGACCGAACGGAGCCGGCGAGGACACCCAGGTCATCCCGGCGCGCCACGTGACGATCGTCGACAACGTGCTCGTGAACCCGGCCGACGCATTCGCACCGCAGCTCCTGTCGATCGCGTCGCCCGTCACGCCGCCCGCCGGGTGGAACGTGGCCTCTCCCGCCAGGGTGGACGACGATCTGCGCATCGCCGGCAACGTCATCTGGAACGGCACCGCCGACACCCCCCTCGGCGTCGAGGAGTCGTCGGCGTGCACGACCGCGAACCCGACCTGCAACGTGGAGCAGCTCCGGCGGGACAACGCGATCAACACCATCGATCCGCACCTCGTCGACCCGGCCCACGGTGACCTCCGCCTCGCTGCACCGATCACCGGCCGGACGGTCGCCGTCCCCGCTGCCGTGTGGACCGACGCCCCCAACCGCCCGGACACCCGCAGTCGGCCGTGGACCCGCAGCGCCGCCGTCACCCACACCCGCACAGGTGCGACCCGCACGCTCCCGGGGAGCCCGGGCGCCCACTGATCGCCATCTCGATCCCGGGTGCGTCCGCGTCGAGCATCGACGGGGACGCACCCGCGATCAGACCCGCGGCCGCACCTGCGGGACAGCGGCCGGCCGCCGTTGCGGAGGCACGATCACGCCGCGCCCGGGACCGTCTGCTCCCAGGGCCAGGCCGCGTCGCGACCGGCTTCGAGGAGCGGGACCAGCCGGAACGCCGCGTCCGTGAACCCGGCGAACAGGTACCGGCCGCGGCCGGTGTCCAGGTTCGCCTTGCCGTAGCCCCGCAGGTCCCACACGTAGACCGGGCACGGCCACCGGTCGATGCCGGCCCTGGCGTTGCCCGGGTGGTCCTGCATGTCCGTGAACACGAACACGCGGTCGTGGCCGTCGAACCACCGCTTCGCGTTGGCCCAGGTGTCCGTGCCGTGGCCGACCTCGCCGATGCGGCCGGCGATGTCGTGCACCGTGCGCAGCACCGAGGTGTGCACCTCCTGCTGCGCCGACCCCGTAGCGTAGAGCACGAGGTCGGCGTCACCCCCGCCGCGACGTGCCGCGTGGGCGAGGGCAGTGGCGAAGACGGCACCGATCTCGAACGCCTGCACCCCGGTGTGCCCCGAGATGGGCGTCTGCATCGAACCCGACGTGTCGACGAGCACCAGGGACCGACCCGGCAGGGCCGGGACGTTCGCCAACGACAGCTGCAGCGCTCGCTCGAGCTCGGGCCCGAAGAGCACGCTGCCCGAGTGCTTGTACGCCGACCAGAAGCGGTACGGGAACTGGCGGGAGGCGGCGACCTCTGCGGGATCCGCGAGCTTCGCGGCCACTCGACCCAACGTCGTCGAGTCGACATCCGCCTGCTCGAAGTTCCGCAGGTTGCGCAGCAGCGCCATGTACCCCATCGACGGGATGATCGACGCCCAGGCCTCGGCGTCGAGCACGACGCCGTCGGCGTTGGCCGGCAGCCAGCCCGAGAGGCGCTCCCACGTGTACCCCGCCTCGCGGAGCTCCTCCGGATCGGTGCGCAGGAGCTCCCGGCGCGCGGCACCCGGCAGGGCATCGAGCCGGTGGGCCGACGCCACGACGGGCAGCAGCGCGCCCAGCTCGGCGAGGCGCTCGTCGCTGAGCGCCCCGTGGCCGTGCCGCTTGTCGAGCAGGTGCCGGAACAGCGCCGACTGCCACGCGCCGACCGGCTTCGGGTGCGTCAGCTCGATGACGTCCGCCATGCGGATGCCCCGTGAGCCGCCGTCCCACTTCAGCGCGGCGCGCTCGGTGTAGAGACGCCGCGCACCATCGGCGATGCCGCGCTTGACCGCCATGGGGAGCGCGCGACCGTGGTGCGCGAGCCAGTACGCGAGCATCTCGGCCGGCTCGTCGGCGCGCTGCAGCGCGGCGGCGACGACCTGCCGGGCGCTCGGCCCGCCGGCGACTGCGTGCTCCGCGGCGACCACGATCGAGACCGACCGCAGCTGCGCCGTGTCGCGGAGGAACGGCACGAGGCCGGCGACCCAGCGCGGGTCGTCGAGCGTGACCTGGTGCACCAGCGCCGCGAACCGGGCGTCGCGCGACGGCGCGCCCTCGTAGAACGTGCGCTCGCCGACGAGGTTCGTGAGGGCGAGCGTGAACAGCTCGCTCTTCGGATCGAGCGCGTGGCCGACGTCGCCCTCGAAGGTGGAGAGCCGGCGGCCCTTCGTGGTGACCGTCGGCGCGAGACCGAGGGCGGTCTTGATCGAACGATGCGAGAACTTGGCCATGGGGATCTCCTTTCGAGCGCGTTGGGGTGGGTGGGTCGTGGGTAGGTGCGATGCACCCGTGGACGGGTGGTGGACGGGCGGGTGGAGGTTCACGCGAGAACTCGGCGCGACAGGTGGTGCCGGCACGACACCGGCGATCCGTTGGACAGACGAAGGAACCCGTCGCTTCGCAACGCATGAACCCGTGCTCCCACGGGGAGTCGAACCCCGATCTCCTGGCTGAGGACCAGACGTCATTGCCGTTCGACCACGGGAGCAAGCATTGGCACGGGTGGAAGGTCTCGAACCCTCGAACCTGGTTTTGGAGACCAGGCGGCCGCCTCGGCACACCCGCGTGTTCGAGCCAGCCTGGATGCGAACGGTGGCGGCGTGAGTGGCAGCCCACGGCCCTCCGCCGTTCACGCCCCGGCTCGTTCGATCGGGGAAGCGCGCGACCTGGGAAGGGCGCGGCGAGAACATCGGCGCCGCAGGATCCGTCTGACGCTCTGCCCGCTGAGCTACCGGCCTGCCGAAGCGGGCCGGGCCGGAGTCGAACCGGCGACCTTCAGATCCCGAGGAAGTAGCCCGCGACTTCGCAACGCCGCGCGCCCTCCAGATCGAAGTGCTCGGTGGCCCCGGCTCCCAGCTTTTGTGGAAAGCGGAGAGAGAGATGGGGAGCCGGGGTCACCGAGTTGGGGAAGGCGCGCGGCGGTCGACTGCTCGCCGGCGGCCAACGGCCGCGCGCCCTCGATTGCTGTGATCTCTGCGCTCGCCGGCTGGCCGCGGTGGGGTGGCGTTCTCGGGGCCTGCCTTCCCATCCCCCGCACCTGCGAGCTATGTCGAGCCTGTGCGCCGGCTCTGTGCAATGGGAGCTGGGCCGCTCCCGCGCGTCGCGTCGTCCTGCGTCTCGATCTTCACGATCAGCGGCGCCGGCCGGGCCGGTGCCGCTCCTGATCCTCCTGCTCGTCCCCGGCCGTGCCGGTGTCGTCGTCGTGCTCCTCGCGCCAGGCGACACGAGGGGAAGCAGATCCGGAGGCGAGCCGGTGGAGAACCACACGAGCCACCTCCGGGGGAGGTGGCTCGGTCGAACGTGCGACGCGTGTTGCGACCTAGGCCGCAGCCACCTCTACTCGGGTTGTGATGTCAGCCGGGATGTCGGTCGGGCTGAGGGGGGCTCGACCCTTCGGCGTCGTGGCGGTGCCGGTGCGATGGGAGCGGTCGTACGATCGCTGGGTGCGGTTGACCGCAGGAGCGGCGGTGCGCATGAGCGGCTGGATCGCGGCCGAGCCTGCGCTCATGACCCGTACCGCATCCACGATCGGCTGCTCGCCGTCGGCCTCGTCGCCGATCGTGGCGTCGCGCAGGTCGATGGTCGACCAACAACGGGGCGCCACGTGCCACCCCGGGGCGAAGCCGAACGCCCGCGCCGGAACCGGCACGCCGAAGAGGCGTGGGCTCTGCGCGAGAACCGCGTTGCGGTTGGCGTCGGCTCGTTCGGGGTACATGGAGGTGCTCTCTGTGGGGGACGCCGTGTCGACGCCTCTGGGTCTTGGGGACGTGCCTGCGACTTGCTGGTTCCGTCGGACCGGCTCCGGAGCGATCCCCGGTGCGAGCCCTGTGCCGGCGGCCATCCGAGCGGATGACCGACGGCGGGGTCATCGGCCACCGCTCCACATGCGGTCGAGGTGGCTGATGTGTCCTTCGGCGGAGCGGTGGATCCCTGATCACCCCTGTGCTCGGGGGATGTGGGAGTTGCGGCTCCGCGGCTGTGGGCTGGGACCCTACGGGTGCTCCTCATCGCACGACAAGCGATTATCCGGTGCGGCATCCGGTGCCGGTGGGGCCCCCGGTAGGGTGCCCGCCCATGGCCGCCACGACACCGGGGGAACTGCTCGAGCTCGCGCCCGGGACGTACGCGTGGCTGCAGGAACCCGACGGCCACGACGCCGCGAACGCCGGCGTCATCGTGGACGACGACGGCATCACCGTGGTCGACACCCTGATGGTGCCCTCCCAGGTTGCGCCCCTCGAGCGCGCCCTCGAGGGCTTCGGCGTGCCGGTGAAGCGCGTGGTGTACACGAGCAGCCACATCGAGTACGTCGGGGGATCACCCGCGTTCTGGATGGCCGCGCGCTACGGACGCTCGCAGACCAGCGCGCTGCTCGACCAGCCCGCGAACATCCGCGCCCTGCAGCACCTGCACCCCGCGCACGCCGACGAGCTCGTCCTGCTCGAGGAGCGACCGACGCGCCCGGTGTCGCACACCGTCGACGTCAGCGCGTACCTCACCGCATCGCACCTCGTCGTGCCCACGCAGGGCCAGATGCTCGAGAACCTCGTGGTGCTCGTGCCCGAGGCCGAGGTGCTCTTCGGCGGCGCGATGTGCACGTTCGGCACGACGCCCAACGCGTTCGACGGCGACCCTTCGGCGTGGGCGGACGCTGTGGGCGAGCTGGTGGAGCTGGCCCCGATCGTCGTGCCGGGCATCGGTCCGGTGGGTGGTGCCGAGGAGCTCGTCGCGTTGCAGGCCTACCTGTACGCGTGCGTCGATGCCGACGGGGACCCGGCGGCGATCCCCGCCGGCCCCTGGGACGAGTGGTCGGACCGCCACCTCGACGAGATCAACGTCGAGCGCGCGGCGATGCTCGCCCGCGGCGACCACGACGTGCCGCCGTCGATGCTGCGACTCATCGGTCTGGCCTGACCGCGGCGACGAAGCTCAGTCGAACTCGAGCTCGGCGTCGATGCCCTTGCGCCCCGCCAGCCACAGGCCGAGCGCCTCGCTCGTGCCACGCACGACGGGGCCCCGGCCCACCGAGCGACCGCCGTCGGTCGGCACCACCTTGTGCGCCATCAGGGTCTTGGCCCCCAGCACCATGCCCTCCCGCAGGATCGCCGCGCGGATCGGGTCGGGGATGTCGCGGGTGCGGCCCAGGCCGCGCAGCACGTCCTGGTGGTGCATGCCGAGGTCGCCGAGGAACAGGTAGGCGGTACCGGCCATGAGCGGCGCCGGCCGCTTCGCCCAGTGGTGCGCGCGGTTCATCAGCCTCGTCCGCGACTGTGGGCGGGCCTTGTCGACGATCGCCTGGTTCGCGGCGCTGATGTTGCCCTTGGCCTTCACGTACTGCACGAGCTGCGTGTCGAGGCCCATGAGGTGCGCCAGCACGTCGCGCGGGGACCACGCCTCGCAGAGCGTCGTCCCGTGCTCGAACTCGTCGTCGGTGAGCGACTCCATCGTCTCGATGACCGCCGCTCGCTCCGCCTGCAGGTCAGCCAGCCCAGGGATCTCCATGGGGTGCGACCCTACCTGCCGTCCTGACCCTCGATCACCGGCACGGCGGCGACGAGGTCCTCGCTGATCTGCCACAGCCGCTGCGCGGCCACGGGGTCCTGCCCCGCCGCCGACGCGGGGTGCTTCGCGCAGCGGGACAGGTACCCGCCGACGTAGTAGCCGCCGGTGGCCTGCGCGTACTTCGGCAGCGCCGCGAGGCGGACGATCGGTTGCGCACCGCGATGCGCGCTGACCATGAACGGCTTGCCGAGCAGCAGGACCAGGTGCTCGAACCCGCGGGTGTCGCCCGCGGCCCCGAAGCCCGATCGCACCGCACCCGGGTGCAGGCAGTTCGCGACGACGCCGGTCCCTTCGAGGCGACGGGCGAGCTCCATCGTGAAGAGCACGTTGGCGAGCTTGGTCTCGTTGTAGACGACGGTCCCGTTGAACAGGCGCTCGTGCTGCAGGTCGGAGAAGGTCATCCCGCCGGCAAGGCGGTGCGCGATCGAGGACACGTTGATGATGCGCGACGGCGCGGACGCCTCCAACCGGTCGCGCAGCAGCTGCGTCAGCAGGAAGTGACCGAGGTGGTTCACCCCGAACATCATCTCGAAGCCGTCCTCGGTCTCGCGCCGGTCCGAGATGATGCCGCCCGCGTTGTTCACGAGCACGTCCAACCGATCGTGCTCGGCCAGCACCGTCGCGGCCGCCGCGCGGATCGAGCGGAACTTCGCCAGGTCGAGCGGCAGCAGCCGCACCCGATCGTCGATCACACGGGTGC
>CAYUOL010000006.1:35730-49324 GCA_964446345.1 uncultured Iamiaceae bacterium
GCACCCGATCGTCGATCACACGGGTGCGGCGCTTGATCTCGGTGACCGCCTTGCGCCCGCGCTGCTCGTTGCGGGCGCCCACGATCACCGTCGCGCCCATGCGGGCCAGCGCGACGGCGGCCTCCTTCCCGATGCCCGAGTTCGCGCCGGTGATCAGCACGACCTTGCCCGTCAGGTCTTCGTGCATCGGTCTTCCTGCATCGGATCTCCTCTCGTCCCCGCGCACATCGGGCGGGACGACCGATGCGGTGATCAGGCGGGATGACAGACTCTCGCCTGCATGGCTCCCGCACCCGACCGTGGCGTCGATCCCCCTCCCTCCGATCCTCTCATCGCCTACGGATGGTCGCCGCGTGTGGCGGCGCTCGCGGTGACGAGCATCGACGACCTCCGCGCGGCCGAACCCGCAGGCACCTTCGAGCCCGGGCGGGTCGTGCGGGTCGACCGGGGGATGTCGATCGTGCAGACGCGCGCGACGCCGTCCCCGCTCGCCGTCGCGACCGATCAGGGGGCCCGCGCGGACGAGGTGCCGGTCGTCGGCGACTGGCTCGTGCTCGCGCTCGACGAGGAACGCGGACCCGTCATCGCCGACCTGCTCCCCCGCTGGTCGACCATCACCCGGGGGGACCCCCGCGGATCCGGCGAGCAGACGCTCGTCGCGAACGTCGACGTGGTCGTCGTCGTGCACGGCCTCGACCGTCCCCTGAAGCCGGGTCGGATCGAGCGGTACCTCGTGATGGCCTGGGAGAGCGGGGCCCGGCCGGTCGTGGTGCTCACCAAGGCGGACCTCGTCGAGGACACGTCAGATGTCGACGAGGTGCTCGCGCGGGTGAGCGGCGGCGTCGACATCATCCGCACGAGCGCGGCGCACGCCCAAGGCCTCGACGCGGTGCGCGAGCTCGTGGCGGAGGGCGCCACGATGGTGCTCTTCGGCGAGTCCGGCGCCGGCAAGTCCACGCTCGTCAACGCGCTCGTCGGCGACGAGGTCCAGGCCACCGGCGCCGTGCGCGAGAGCGACAGCAAGGGCCGGCACACCACCACGCGCCGCGAGATGATCGTGCGCCCGGGCGGCGGCGTGATCATCGACACCCCCGGGCTGCGCAGCCTCGCGCTGAGCGAGCTCGGCGACGGCATCGACCTGGCCTTCCCCGAGATCGTCGAGCTCGCGGAGCGCTGTCGCTTCCGGGACTGCCAGCACGGCAAGGAGCCCGGCTGCGCGGTGCGCGCGGCGGTCGCCGCGGGCTCGCTCGACGGCGAGCGGGTCGAGCGGTACCTCGCGCTGCAGGCCGAGGTCGAGGACGCGGCGGCGCAGGCAGAGGCGGCTCGGGAGCGCAAGCGCGAGGGCCGCATCGCCTCGAAGAGCCTGCGCCAGCACTACCGCATCAAGCCGAACTGACCTGGGCCGCGGGGGCGGACCCGAGCCGCCCACCGACCGGTAGGGTCGCCCCATGAGCGACGATGCGGCACCGAAGTGGACGCCCGTCGCGGCGCCCCCCGACCTCGATCCGGCGACCATCGCCCCCGCAGTGCCCGCGGCCACGACGGTGCTGCTCCGCGACGGACGAGACGGGCTCGAGGTGCTGCTGGTGCAGCGCAACGCGAAGCTGAGCTTCGCCGGCGGCATGTGGGTCTTCCCCGGCGGACGGCTCGACCCCGCCGACTACGCCGACGGGATGCCGGCCCGCGCGACCACCGCCGACGCCTCCGATCCCGCCGAGGCCGAGCTGTTCACCGCCGCGGCCCGGCGCGCCGCTCGGCGCGAGGCCCGCGAGGAGGTCGACCTCGACGTGGACGAAACCGGGCTCGTCTGGTTCTCGCACTGGACGCCGCCCGCCATGTCGAAGAAGCGGTTCGCGACCTGGTTCTTCGCCGGCCACGCGCCCGAGGGCCACGTCACCGTGGACGGTGGCGAGATCCACGATCACCAGTGGGTGGCGCCGGCCGACGCGCTGGACAAACGCAACCGGCAAGAGCTCGAGCTCGGGCCGCCCACGTGGATCACCCTCGAGCAGCTCAAGCCGTTCGCGACCGCGGCGCACGCGCTGGCCTCGTTCGCCGCGGCAGGCCCGGAGTACTTCCAGACGCAGATCGCGATGGTCGACGGCGGCGCCGTCGCGTTGTACCACGGCGACGCCGCGTTCGCCGACCCGGCCGACATCGACCCGCATCGTGACGGTCCCCGGCACCGGCTCTGGATCCTCGAGGACGGGTGGCGCTACGAGCGCACCTGATCGGCGCCCCTGCGTCACGGCAGGCGCAGCACCATGCCCTGTCCCGTCGTGCGCGTCGTCCCGGTCCGCTGGATGAACCCGGGCGGGTGCGAGCCGGCGTCGACCGTGACGTCGGTCGTCGCGCAGCCGCCGTCGGCGCGCGCCTGGTAGTTCACGGACGCCGCCAGGATCGGGACGCGCTCGCCGGCGTCGTCGATCAACGCGAGATCCGACCAGCGCACGGCCACGGTCGGCGCATCGCACGGGGCGAACACCTCCGACCACACCATCCCGGTGTCGAGCCGGTCCCCCGGCGCGTACAGATCGCGGATGGCGATCGCGTCGCCGCGGACGAGATCGATCACCTCGCCGCGCCAGGCCGAGCGTCCGGGCACGGGCGCCGGCCCCGCGTAGCTGACGCGCAGGCGGTAGGGCCGTTCGGGTTCCCACCCGTAGTCGCGGGTGTTCACGTTGCCCGCCCGGCTCGGCAGGGGCGACGCGCTGCCGTCGAGCTCCTGGCCGTCCGCGCCGTACCCACCCCAGTTGATCGCCGTTCCCCCTGGGTGGATCGAGATCCACTGGGGGCCGATGTGCCCACCACCCGTGCCCCGGCGCCCGTCGTGGAAGTTGACCTGCATCGCCCAGAAGTAGAGGTCGGACACGCGCGGCGGCTCGAGCACCGAGATCGTGGCTTCCGCGGCGACCCACCGGCGGGCCTCGTGCTGCCAGAAGAGGTGGAAGGACGACGCGCCGTTGCCGGACGGCGGCCGCCCGCTCGTGCCGTCGAAGCCGGGGGCACCTGCGGAGAACATCTCAGCCAGTCGTGCTCTCCATCCCATGCGGTCCGACGCTACCGTGCCTCCCCGCCACCGGCGTCCGCCGCACTGGTGGCGTCCACGGCGATGCGCGTCGACGGCGATGCCCAGGCGCGAAGCTGTGCTCGTCCGACCCGCTCGCCCGGAGGCCCTCGGGTGCCTGCGTGCCTCCCGACCGAAAGCCACCCCGCCGCATGAGCCGACACGACCGCGAGAACGCCGCCCGGGAGCGCCCGACCGGAGACAACAACCCGCGGTTCCCGCATCCGGTGCTCTTCCTCGGCGTCGTCGTCGCCGTGACGCTCATCGCGCTGGCGATCCACCGCGTCGAGCCCGACCAACCGGGCAGCTTCTACACGCCGCCCTCCCCGCTCCCCGCCGGCGCGCCCGGCACGATCATCGCCCGCCAGCCGGTCAGCGGCGCGCCGGCGGGATCCCAGGCCTGGACGATCCTGTACCTCTCGACCGGCCTGCAGAACCAGCCGATCGCCGTCAGCGGCGTGGTGTTCGTGCCCACCGCACCGCCACCGGCCTCGACAGGCGGGCGCCGCCCGGTCCTGGCCTGGGCCCACCCGACCACGGGCGTCGCCCCACGCTGCGCGCCGTCGCTCGAGGCGGCGGGGGGCGCCGCCAGCATCCCGGGCCTGTCCACGTTCCTGGCCGCCGGCTACGTCGTCACCGCGACCGACTACCCCGGCCTCGGCACCGCCGGCCCCCACCCCTACCTCGTCGGCCAGTCCGAGGGCATGGCCGTGCTCGACAGCGTGCGAGCCGCGATCACGATGCCGGAGGCCAACGCCGCGTCGACGTTCGCCGTGTGGGGCCACAGCCAAGGCGGGCACGCGGCGCTCTTCACCGGTCAGCTCGCGCCGACCTACGCGCCCGAGCTCCAGCTCGTCGGCATCGCCGCCGCGGCTCCGGCGACCGACCTGAGCGCCTTGCTGCAGAAGGACATCGGCGGGCTGGCGGGCAACGTGCTCGGGTCGATGGCCGTCGTCTCGTGGTCGCAGGTCTACGCCTCGCAAGGCCTGCAGCTCAGCCAGGTGATGACCCCCGAGTCCCAGCCCGCGGCGCGCCTCATCGCCGACTACTGCATCGAGACCCAGGAGCAGGTCGTCGTCGACCTGCCCGAGGCCGAGATCCTCATGGTGACGTTCCTGGCGAACGCGCCGTGGTCGACCCCCGGCTGGGACACGTTGCTGGCGACCAACACCCCGGGCGCCGTGCCGATCAAGGCGCCCGTGCTGGTGAACCAGGGGACCGCGGACACCGTCGTGTGGCCCAACGTCACCGCCGGCTACGTGCAGGCGCAGTGCGCCGCCGGCGTCAACATGACCGAGGTCTCGTACCCGAACATCACCCACACCGAGATCGCCACCGCGTCGGCGAGCGATGCTGCGACGTGGCTGGCGGCGCGCTTCCAGGGCACGCCCGCCCCGAACGGCTGCGCCGCGGCGGCGACGACCTGACCGCGCACCGGGCACCAGGAACCAGGCCGCGGGCGCCGGGAACCCGGCACCGGGCACCGATCTCGAACAACCCTGCGGAGCCGGTCGGACGGGTACGGGACGAGCGCCGGCGGTGCGACCCGGTGCGGTGCGGAGCCGGCTACCTGTAGATGCCGGCGCGCCAATCCGCGCGGAGGTCGATGTTCGCGTCGGTGAGCACGATCGCCGCTTCGAGCAGCCAGTCCAGCGCGTCCTCCGGGCGCGTCCCGTCGGGCAACGACAGCACCACGCCGCGCCGCGGGTGATCGCTGAGCACCTTCCACCCCTCGGGCACGCGGATGCCGGCGTCGCGGAGGCGCCCGATCGCCTTGGGACCGGACCCGTGCTGGAGGCCGAGCGACGTCGGCTCGACGCTGCCGCGCTTGCGAGCGCCCGGCACCCACGTGCCGAAGGGGATCATCGGGCCCTTCGGCCCGAACACCCGCGCCAGGGTGCCCGGCGGTTCGGGCACCTCCTCCACCTCGAGCGCCGGTGCCAGGTTGATCCACCCGTCGCGCTCCGCGAGCAACGACCGCATCACCGTCAGCACCGGGGCGCGCTCGTCGAAGCGGAAGTCGACGAACTGCGGTCGGGGCTTGGGCACGGCGGGGACGATACAAGGGGCCACCCACCCCGGCCGCCGCGCGGACGCCGTTGAAGGCGCCGGGGCAGGCCCGGACGTGGATCAGGCCCGACGTGGAGCAGGCCCGACGTGGAGCAGGTCTGACGCTGGGCCGGTCAGACGCAGGGCAGGTCCGAGGCTCGGCCGGTCAGACGGTGGCGGCGGACTCGAGGCGGTCGACGAACGCCGACGTCCCGGCGTCGCCGGCCGCCAGCAGGTCGGCCAGCTCGGCCTTGTCCATGAACCCGGCGACACCGAGCTCGCGCCCGCGGTCGACGATCTCGGACCCGTACTCGCCGCTGACCACGAGCACCGGCGCGTCGACGGCGTTGAAGTGCCACTGGGTCACCGTCTGGAAGCCGTGCGAGTCGGGCAGCCCGAGGTCGAGCAGCACCAGATCGGGCTCGTCGTTGCGAGCCGCGGCCTCGCCGTCCTTGCGGGTCTTCGCCCAACGGAGGTCGATCACGTCGCCCACTGGGTCGAGCAGCGCCTTGACCACCTCGATGTCGCTCTGGTCGTCCTCGACGAGCAGCACGCGCATCGGTTGGCGCGTCTCCTCCGGCACGGCGAGGGCCGGCGCCGCGTCCCACGGCTGGCCGGCCGGGTTCAGGATCTGCCGGTTCAGCTCGCCCGTGCGATCGCGGCTGAACAGCACCCCGCCGCTGGCGGTGGCCGGGGTGGGATCGAACGCGGGGGCCGGCGTCGGCGTGGGGCCGAACGACGCCGCGACCGTCTCGCGCGCCGCCCGCATCGCACGGACCGTCATCACCCAGTCGAGGCCGCAGCCCACGCAGTGGTTGAAGCTGGCTCCCGTGGTGGTGTTGACGTGCTCGACCAAGCCGAAGTTGGCGCACGACGGGCAGCGGACGGGCGCCCCGAACGAGATGCGGGTGTCCGGCGGGTACTGCGCCAGGACGCGGAGCACCGTGTCGATCTCGCTCTGGAGAACGGCGGGGTCTTCGACCTCGCCCCTCTTGCGCTTGAACGGCTTGAGCGCCATGCCACGCTTCCTCGGTGGATCTGGGTGTGCGTACCCGTCGGTCAAATGGGCGGATGCCCCGACCTACATCGGGAGGAGCCGGTGAACACTTTACAGTGACATGTGCTCTGGACGTCTGGCGGGCGCAACTTGGGCCCAAAGACCCAGGTCAACCGGCCCTCCTCCTGCCGGGAGCGCAACCGTGGCCATGCTGGGCACCGATCGCGTCCGTCGCCGGAGATCGTCGCAGCGGACCCAGCGAGCGCTGGCACCAGAGGTCGGGCGCACCCGATCCACGGTCGGCCGGGCGCGTGCCCGGCCGTTCCCGAACCGTCAATCGGCGGCGCGCTCGCCGCCTGTCGATCCACCCGCCGGTGGAGCGATGTCGTCCGCCCCCGCGCGCTCCTGGGCGCTCGCGTCGGCCCCGGGAGGGGCGGCATGGGACGCGTTCGAGATCAGGGCGAAGAGCCCGGCCTTGGACGTGCGCTGCTCGACGAAGCCCAGCACCTCGAAGTCGTCGGACAGCTCCATGGCGATCACCGACACGTCTTCGGGCGTCAGGTCGTAGCCCTGCAGCGCGCCCTGGGGATCACGCACCAGCCAGTCCTTGAAGCTCTGGTCGGATTCGAGTCGCTCCAGGGCGTCCTGCAGGTTCGGCATCAGGTCTCCTCGGTCAGGGACGGTCGTGGCGTGCGCTTCGCGGCGCGGCTCGGGCGGCGTTCGTTCGGTAGCTCGGCGGGTCCACCCCTTGCATCGGCACTTCGTGCCGCCTCCGGAGAGGAACGACGCAGAGGTGCCGACGTTCGACCAGCATGCCCTTTCCCTGCGGCGACATCTTGAGTAGCGATTACTCAAAATCCTCCAGTGACCGCGTCTGGCCTGCGGCAGGATGGTCGGTCGTCCACGAGCGGCGTGGCAGCCTGGGAAGCGCTCATGGACCTCTCCCCCCTCCAACTGGCGATCGTGGCCGTCGCCGCCGTCGCCGCCGGCTTCGTCAACGCCGTGGCGGGCGGCGGGACGCTGATCAGCTTCCCCGCCCTGACCTTCGTGGGGATCCCGAGCGTCGCCGCGAACGTCACCAACACCGTGGCCCTGTCGCCGGGCTACCTCGGCGGTGCGTACGCGCAGCGATCCGACCTCGCCGCGCAGGCGCACCGGCTTCGTCGCCTCGTGCCGGCCGGCATCCTGGGCGGCATCACCGGCGGGGTGCTGCTGCTGCACACCGACGACGCCGTCTTCCGCCGGCTGGTCCCGTTCCTCATCCTGCTCGCCTGCGCGCTCCTGGCCGGCCAGGACCGCATCCGCGCCTGGGTCGTCGCCCGCGAAGAGCGGGTGCTGGCGAAGCGCGATCCGAGCGCGGCTCCGAGCGGCGGCACCCGCGACAACGTCGGTCCGATCGGCGTCGTGGTGGTGTTCGCGGCGTCGATCTACGGCGGCTACTTCGGGGCCGGGCTCGGGATCATCCTGCTGGCGGTGCTCGGCGCGGTCCTCGACGACGATCTCGTCCGGGTCAACGCGCTCAAGCAGTGCATGTCGTTCACGGTGAACACCACCGCGGCGGTGTTCTTCTTGTTCTCGGGCAAGATCGTGTGGAGCGCCGCGGCCGTCATGGCCCTGGGCGCGCTGCTCGGGGGCACGATCGGTGGGCGCACGGCGTCGAAGATGAACCCGAAGGTGCTGCGCACGATCGTGATCGTGGCCGGCGTGATCATCGCCGGCGTGTACTTCGCCAAGTGACGCCTCCGGAGGGCGGTGTCGACCGTCGGCGGTCGCAGTGATCCGGCCCGGGCCGGGCGAACCCGGCTGGCAGACTCGCGCCTGTGCGTCCGTTCGAGCTGCCCGAAGCGCTCGCCCGCGAGCTGTGCGACCGACTGGCGGCACCGTGGCCCTCCTCGTTCGCCGACGTCGCGCAGCTGTACCGCCGGTGGTGCGCGTGCATCCCGTTCGACACGATCGCGAAGGCCCTGGCGGTCGAGCAGGGTCGGCCGCTGCCGGGGGCCGACGCGTCCGCGGTGGTCGAGACCTGGCTCGCCAGCGGCGTGGGCGGCACGTGCTGGGGTCAGGTCAACGCGTTCGCCGCGCTCCTCGGTCGTGCCGGCATTCCGGCGTCGGCCGGCCTCGATCGCATGCTGCTCCCCGACGGCCAGGTCGACTTCCACTCGGTGGCCGTCGTCGCCGACGGCGAGACCGAGCACCTCTGCGACTTCACCCACGTGTCCGCGCGCCCGCTGCCACTGCTCGCGGGCGCGCGTGATGCCCAGGGCCCGTACGAGGTGGGCATCGACGACGACGGGCGCGGCCGGCTCGTGCACTGGTACCGCAACCCGGCGTACGAGACCACCCGCACCGACGATGCCGGCGCGTCGGCGCGCACCCGGTACATCTTGCTGTCCACCGTGCTGGACGCGGCGGACGTGGCGGCGTTCGGCGTGGTGGCGAGTGCCTTCAGCGGCGTGCAGGCACGCAAGCTCTACTCGCGCCGCTTCCCCGACGGCGGCTTCGTGTACGGCAAGCCCACCGACGACGGTGCTGCCCTGGCGCTGACCACCTACGTGGGCGCGGACGCGTCCACCCGCGTCATCGAGGACGTGGACGAGGCGTTCGCGGCGCTCGGCTACAACGAACAGGCGCGGCGCATGGCCGAGCAGGCGGGCCTCCTGCACACAGGACCCGACGGCGTGACCCGCTACCGCACCTGATCCCGCCAAGGCGGAGAACGCGCCGGTCCGAGCCCGGTGCAGCCGCCACAATGGCTCGATGCCCAGCCCCCCGCTGCCCGAGCGCTTCGAGGACGGCGAGATCCTCATCCGCCGCTTGCAGCCGGCCGACGCTCCGGCCGTCGTGGCGGCCGTCACGGCGAACCTCGAGCACCTGCGTCCGTGGATGCCGTGGATCGCGTTCGAGCCCCAGACCGTCGAGCAGCGCGTCGAGCTGATCCGCCAATGGGAGCGCGAGTGGCTCGACGGTGGCGACGTGGTGCTGGGGATCTTCGAGGGCGATCGACCCGTCGGGGGCACCGGGTTGCACCGCCGCATCGGGCCCCGCGGCCTCGAGATCGGGTACTGGATCAGCCACGACCGCCAGCGGCGCGGTCTCGCCACCCGGGCGACGAGCTGCCTCACGACCGGTGCGTTCCGCGTCGCCGGCATCACCCACGTGGAGGTGCACTGCGACGAGGCCAACCTCGCCAGCGCCCGGGTCCCCGAGCGGCTGGGCTTCACCTACGTGGGGAGCGTCGAGCGACCGATCAAGGCGCCGTCGGAGACCGGCCTCCACCGCGTCTACCGGATGCACCGCGACGACTGGCTCGCCCGCACCGCGAGCACGCCCGCCACCACGGTCGCCGCGCCCGACGGCGACGCGCACGCGCCCTGACTCGACCCGACCACCGCCGTGGGGCACCACGACATCGCCCTTCTGGCCGCGGCAGGGCATCGCTCGCACGCCCTGCTGGACCGGAAGATCTCTTGCTCAACCCTCCGGGGCAGCACACGTGTACAACACGAAGCGGTACCCGTCGTGGTCGATGTCGCGCCGGTAGGTCATGCCGAGGCGTTCCATGACAGCACGAGAGCGGACGTTGTGCGGCTCGGTGAAGGCGACGACCTCGGACGCGCCGAGGTGGTCGAACGCGAAGGCGAGCGAGGCGCGACCGATCTCGGTCGCGTAGCCCTGGCCCCAGTGCGTCCCCACGATCGCCCACCCGACCTCGAGCCGGGCGGCGCCCTCGAGGTGGACGCGCGTCATCCCGCCGCGGCCGAGCAGCTCGCCCGTCGCACGGTCGTAGGCCAGCCACTTCGACACGCCGTCGTGCGCCCATCCCTCGGCGAACGCAGCCGCCTGTGCTGCCGCGTCCTCGAGGGACCAGTCGACGTCCCACCACGGCGCGATCGCCGGATCGAGGTGCAGGCGGTGCAACTCGGGACCGTGCGCCGCGGTGATCGGCTCGAGGCGCAGGCGGTCCGTGATGATCCTCATGGCGCCGGCGTCGGCGGCCGCACGAACCGCTGCCGCGTGCCGCCCTCGGGGCCGCGGCCCACCATCTCGCGCGCCTCGAAGCCGAAGCGGGCGTAGAGCCGGCGCGCCGGAAGACCGAACGGGTTGTCCGCGCCGAACGTGTCGAGCGAGAGCGCGCACGCGGGGCCGGCCCAGGCGATCGCATCCGCGACGAGCGCGGCGCCGATGCCGTGCCCTCGCGCCGACACCCGCACCGCCAACCAGCGGATCCATCGGTCGTCACCAACGCCGCCGAGGAGCACGCCGCCGTCGACCACCGTCGGCGATGCGCCTTCCCGCCGCACGCAACGCGCGTTTCCCTGCTCGATCTTGCGCAGCAGCGTCGCATCGAAGTCGGGCATCGGCCCGAACGCCGGCTCCACCTCACGCACGATCTGCAGCCACGACACGACGTCGTCGGTCGCCGCGGGCCGGACGCGCGCCGGCGTCGGTCGAGAGCGCGAAGCGGACATGCGAAGCCAGATCGTACGGGGGTCGCCACTCAGGAGCGACGACGATCCGCGACCGTCGTCGCCCGCGAGTGCGGAGGCGAGCGCCGTGCGCATGGTCCTGGCGGCCAGGTTCACGTGCAGGGCGTGGGGGCGAGCCAGGACGGCGCGTTGCCGCATCGTCGCCCGTCACACGCCACGCGTCACTCCGGGCGACCAGCGCGACGAAGCTCTTCGCCGAAGCAGGGCCAGCTGATCGAAGCGTGGGGACGAGCCAGGACGGCGACCGCTGAGGCGATCGGCCGGCGCTGCGGGGTGGCGGCCGGAGCGTGCCCCATCGTCACCCGTCACACGCCACGCGTCACTGCCTGGCGAAGCAGGGCCAGCTGGTCGAGGCGTGGGGGCGAGCCAGGAGGGCGACCGCCGAAGGCGATCGGCCGGCGCTGCGGGGTGGCGGTCGGCGCGTGCCGCATCGTCGCCCGTCACGCGTCACTTCCTTGGCGGAGCACGGCCAGCTGGTCGAAGCGCAGCCGAGCCGCAGGGCGGACGCGCGGGGCGTCACGCAGCTGCGGACATCTGCAGCTGCTCGCCCCAGCGACGTCCCTGCTCGACCGCGAGCGGGTACACGTCTCGGGCGCGATCGGCATCGAAGAGGTTCATCGGGTTGCGCCCGGCGCGACGCGCGATCTCCCTGTTGGGGCGGATCATCGTGATCGTCCCGGACGGATGGTCCCGGCGCCAACCGTCCAGCTCCCGCGCCAGCATGAAGCCGGCTGTGCGCCCCATCGGGCCCATGACCGGTCCGGCCAGGGGCGCGATGACGATGACGTGCGCCGCCTCCACAGATGCGTCGACCGACGTCGCCGACCACATGCCGCCATCCACGTAGAGACGATCGTCGATGCGATGCGGCGGGAACAGGCCCGGGACGGCCGATGACGCCGCCACCAGGTCGGCCAACGGGTACCGCCCGCCGTCGAGGATGTGGCGTCGGGTCGTGCGCACGCAGACGGCGGACACGGAGACGAGGGGGTGGCTCGCATCGCCGAACAGGGCGTGCGCGGCCTCGTGCAGGATCGGCCGGCGGGTCGGCACGGGCGGCGACTGCAGGCCCGCGAAGTGCTCGTAGTCGTACCCGAGCGCGATGGCCGACGCCACCCACGATCCGGCGGAGGTGCCGAGCGAGGGCGCTGTTGCCACGGGGATCCCGCACTCGGCCAGGCCGTGGGCCACGCCGACGCCGTACGCGATGCCGAAGACACCGCCGCCTCCGTAGATCATCGTCAAAGGATGTGTGCCTGCGAACACCAGCGGCGCACCGTCGAGATCGGCGTGGCCATCCGTGCTGCGCTCGTGGGGAACCATCTCGCGTGCCCGCCTCCCGTCCGTCGCTCGGCACCCTCGAGGGTGGACCGCGGCCGCGCTGGACCCCAGGGCACAACGTCACTTCTGCGGCGTGACGGGCGCCGCAACACCCCTCGGACGCCGACCGGGGGGATCCGCGGCGGCGGAGGTCGACGCACCGCCGACGCGACCAGGCGATGACCGCGGACTCGCGACCTCGGCACGCGCCGCCTCGCCCCCGTGGTCACCGTGCCGTCGCGACGTCGGTCCGAAGCGCCCCATCGTCACCCGAGCGCCTCGATCCACGTGCGCTGCTCGACCACCCGTCCGTCAACCGGCGATGACTGGGTGCGGCGCGGGGACGGCGCCACACGGGTGCCTCGCCGCCGCCCGGCTCAGCTCGTCGGGCGGTCGAAGGAGCTTCGCTCGGGGGGCGTGAACTGGCTCACGGTGAAGACCGCCCCCTGGGGGTCGCGCAGCATCGCCCGGCGGGTCCAGTCGTCTTGCGTCGTCCCGAGGACGCTGGCCCCCAGCGCCGCCGCGCGGTCGGCCGCCTCGTCGCGATCGGCCACGGTGAACGTGACGTGCCAGTGCGGTGGCAGGCCGGGATCGGCCGGCGCCACGCCCCCGATGACGTCGGCGAAGCCCGGTGGGGCGTCGGCCTGGCGCACCCGGATGTCGGGGTCGACCGTGGCCTCGAGGTGGTCGCCGTAGCCCGGCACCCGCAGCGTGGTGCCGAACGGCGCGCGCTCGACGCGCCATCCGAACACGGATGCGAAGACGTCGATGCCCGCCGGATCGTCGGTGTGCAGGTCGCTGAAGTTCCAAGCGCCCGGCCGGTTGACCGCCTGCGCCCCCGGCCGTCGCTTGGCCTGGAAGAGCCGGAGCTCGACCCCGGCGGGATCGGCGACGATGGCGGACCACCCGCCCTCGCCCGCGGCTTCGGGAGGAGCCACGACGGTGCCGCCCGCGGCCAGCATCGAGGCGACCCCCTCGTCGATGTCGTCGACGGCGATGTACGTGGACCACTGCGCCCCGCCGGTGCCCCCGGCGAGGCCGGCGGCATCCTGCCCGTCGAGCCGCGCGATCTCGTAGCGCGGGATGCCGGGCGGGGTCACCACCTCGAACGTCCACCCGAAGAGCCCTCCGTAGAAGGCCTCCGCGGCGTCGAGATCGCCCGCCGTGAGATCGATCCACGACGGAACCCCAGCGGGATAGGTGCGCACCCGGTCGTCCATGGCTCCCATCATGCGCCGGGGGTGTGACAAGCACGCCTGGCGGACCCGCGGCCGGCGCGACCGCGCCGGCGCCCGAGCGCCCACGCCGTATCCCTGAATGGCGAGAGGCTCCCTGACGGGAGCCTCTCGGTGATCGTGGCCTTCAGCGCCCGTCGGCCCGCACGGCGGCGGCCGTGCGACGCGACCGCCGATCCGCGTTCCGACGCAGACCGATCGGCGTCAGCTGCGGAGTGACCTCCGAGTGACCCCGGGAGTGACCCCACCCGCTATGCAACCGGTGCGGCGTCGGGATGCGGGTGCCGCACAAGTGACATTCGGCGGGTCCCGTACCTGACGGCCGTCAACCCGTGAACGTCTTCAGCCGACCAGCTCGGTGCCAGATGGGACCAGGGAAGGTCACGAGGGGATCGTGCATCGTGCGGCGGGTTGAGTCATTCTGCCGGAGTGATTTCGG
>CAYUOL010000007.1:0-46161 GCA_964446345.1 uncultured Iamiaceae bacterium
GTCGCCAAGCATGAATCCGCGGCGGAATCGGACGACGCCCGCCGCATCGTCGGGCGCGGCGGTGACGAGATCGCCGGTCTCATCCACGATCCAGGCTCCGGCGAGGTGTTCGCCGTGAGCCTGCCCGGCATAGATCACCGTCTCGAGCTGCGCGTCGGACAGAACGCCGTTGGTAACGATCGCGGCCGGCAGGGTCGGCCGATAGCTCGGCTTCGGCGGCGCCACCGAGGCCATGGCCGTAGACTGCACCAGCTTCGTGGGATGGGGCTGGGCGCCCGGAATGCGGATCGACTGAAGCGCGTAGGGCTCGTAGATCGACTCCGACAGGCGACCGCCCTCGGGTGGTGTCCAGTCGATGGTCTCATAGTCGAGCGGGGCGTCGTCGAGCTGGGCGATGTGGCGGGTGGGCGCGGGGGCTGCGGGCCGGGCGAGATAACCGCGCACTGGTTGCGGTGCGGTCTTGGCCGCGCTCGTCGGAAGTGTGACGGCCAGCCGCGGCGGGACATGCTGCTCGATCCAGGCCAGCAGCGTCGCCACGTCGGGCGCGACACCGGCGGAATCCGGGAAGCGGCCGGGGTCTTCGGCGGGCGCCTTGTCGATGACGGTCAGGCGGGTCTCGATGGTCGTGCCGTGCTTGGCATAGACCGAGCCCGCGATCGCCGCCGTAAACACGATGCGGCCGTGCTTCTGCAGCCGAACGGCGCTGACCCGGCACGCCGCCAGCCCGGGCGAGCAATTCGCCCCGGTGATCGCGACCAGCCGCCCGCCGGGCGCCAGCCGCGCCAGCGCTGAAGCGATATGGCGATAGGCGGCGTCGGCCATGCGTCCGGACACGTTCGCCATCACCGAGAACGGCGGGTTCATGATGACCACGCTGGGCATGGCCGCGCGGTTCAGATGATCGTCGATCTGGGCCGCGTCGAAGCGCGTGACCGAAATGGCCGGGAAGAGAGCGGCGAGCAGATCGGCACGGGTAGCGGCGAGTTCGTTGAGGATGAGATCGGCGCCGGTGATCTCCGCGAGGATCGCGAGCAGACCCGTGCCAGCCGACGGCTCCAGCACTCGGTCGGCGGGTGTGAGCGACGCGGCGGTGAGCGCGGCCAGGCCGAGCGGGATCGGCGTCGAGAACTGTTGGAAGATCTGCGTCTCCTCGGACCGTCGCGTGTGGGTCGGCAGCAGGCCGGCGATCTTGGTCAGCGCGCCGAGCCTGGAAGCCGGCGAGGCTGCTTTGCGGAGAAGCGCCTTTCCGTACTTGCGCAGGAACAGGACGGTCGCCGCTTCGCAGGCGTCATAGGCCATCTTCCAGTCCCAAACGCCGCTGGCGTCGGACGCACCGAAGGCCTGTTGCATGGTGGAGCGCAGGGTAGCGGTATCGACCGGCCGGCCCTGTTCGAGATGTGGAAGAAGGAATCCGGCGGCGGCCAGGACGGCGGCGGCCGGCGGGATCTCGAGCGCAAGCGGGAGCGAGGCCGCCGGAACGACTGCCGGGATCGGGGCGTGGAACATGGAGAACACCTCGGAGAGCGGGAGACGGACGAGCCGGCCCGGCGCTCTCTCTCGACCGGACGGGCTCAAACCCCGTCCCGGCCGACCTCGAACTCTCCTTGCGAAGGCGCTCAACATTGCAGGTTTAGGACCCATATAAATTGCGTCTGCGTCGCTGCGCGCGAAGCGGCGCAGGAACCGCTTGAGACAATGAAGTCGCAATATCGAACTGCCCGTACCAACGAGCCGCCGCTGACCTGCCAAAGCGATTTTCGCTGACAGGTCTGGGCTGTGCCGACCGGCTATCGACCGTTTCGGTATCGGCAGGACCGGCCTGTTCGGCGATGTGTCGCCGAAACTTCGGCTCTGCCGGCCGCAATCCAGATTGGCGTTCGGCCGACGGCTGTGTGCACCCACAGATCAAATGCCGAGCATGAAATGGGGCCGGAGCGGTTGCCCGCTCCGGCCCCACGATTATTCAGCCGCAACGAGGGGGCTTTCCTCGTCTTTGTCGTCGTCGGTGAGCACTTCGTCAGCGCCTGTAAGGAAGTCGGGCAGCGTCGCGCCACCATCGCCGCCGCCGGTTTGGGTGACCGCCGCCACTGCCTCGGCCTCGGTCATCAGGCGCAGTGGCTCGGGAAGCCACCCGGTGTCGGCCAGCAGGCGTTCTGCCTCCGTGGCCATGTCGCCCTTTCTCAGGTGGTCGATGAGCTGCGCGGCCTGTTCGCCGGCACCCTCGCGGACCGCCTGAAGGATGCGGGGCTTGGTGACCCGGCCGAGGTAGTTGCCCACGGTCGGACGCCAGCCGACTTGAACCATGTCGAGGCCGGTGGCCCGCGCGAGCCGGTCGGCCTGGCCGAGCCGCATGTCGAGGCCGTGGCGGGAGACGCCGCTGCCGCCATAGGGGTTGGGCTTCTCGTAC
The DNA here is from genome assembly GCA_964446345.1 of uncultured Iamiaceae bacterium. Taxonomy (GTDB): domain Bacteria; phylum Actinomycetota; class Acidimicrobiia; order Acidimicrobiales; family Acidimicrobilacustridaceae; genus CAYUOL01. The sequence continues at coordinate 2,408 of CAYUOL010000007.1, forward strand.
AACGCGTTGACGCCGTAGCTCACGCAATGCGCCAGAAGCGCCATGCGGCTCGTGTCGTCGAGCACCGCTAGCCAGTCCCACAGCGCGTCGTCCTCGGCGGGGATATCGCCCGCCCAACCCTCGTGGCGCTCGTGCACCGCGCGTGCCGAAGAGCTGTCCTTCAAGGCGTCGTCCTGCACGGGGAAGAATGTGTGCCGGACCGAGGCCTCCAATGCGCCGGTGTGTGCGCGGTTCTGAAAGGTGTCGGAGACCAGCTTGTGTAGGAGCGCAGTCATCGCGACGTGCGGGTTGCCGGCCAGCGCATCGCGCAGCGCCAGCGTGCGATGGGCGGTCAGCTCGGTGACGAGCCGATCCGGCAGTGGCTTGATCGCATCGTCCTCGTCTTCGTCCAACTCGGCAGGCCGACCGCCGATCGTGATGACGGCCCGCTGCGCGACCGGCTCAAGCGGCTCGCCACCGGCGGCCGCGCCGGTGTCGCCTTCGGGGACGATCGGCGCCTCATCCTCGGCTCGGACATAGCCACGATCGATGTCGAGCCGGCCGTCATGGGCAATGCAGATGAACACGCCCGCGCGGGCAATGTCCTCGACCTCAAAGCGCACCGGCCGGGCCTCGAAGGCCGCGAGCGCCGTTTCGATCTCGCCGAGACGCCGATCGACTTCGTCCGGCAGCTCGTCGGCCCCTTCATATTCGGCCTTGAGCTTCTGGTACTCGCCGCTGAGCGCATCGATTGTCGCCCGTTCATCGGCAGTGAGGTCGAGCGCCTCACCCCGCAGCTTGCGCAACCCCCGGGTGACGTCATGCGGGACGCTTACGGCTACTTCGATCCACTTCCATCCCTCGGCCGCGACATCGTCGGCCGTGATCTTAAGCTTCTCGGCGACCAGACGGTCGAGCAGCGCCGGGTCTTGCAGCCAGCCGCCATCGTCGGACTGGAACAGGTCGCGCACGACGATGCCTCCGGCCGCCTCGTAGGCGTCGACACCGACGAACACGGCGCGCTTGTCCGAGGCGCGCACCGTGGTCTCGGTGAGCATGCGCCGGATCTGATGCGGCTCCTTCGACCAGCCATCCTTGATCGCGTCCCAGACCTGTACCTGGCGCGCCTGATCGGCTGAGACGGTGAAGGCAATGAGCTGCTCAAGCGTCATGCCGTCCTCGGCATAGACGTCGAGCAGCGCTGGCGATGCGGAGGCAAGGCGCAGGCGTTGCTTCACAACCTGGGCCGGCACGAAGAAGGCGGCCGCGATCTCGTCCTCGCTCATGCCTTTGTTGCGCATGTCCTGAAAGGCCCGGAACTGGTCGAGGGGGTGGAGCGGCGCGCGCTCGATATTCTCGGCGAGTGAGACCTCTTCGGCGAGGATGCCGCCATCGCGTTCACGGACGATGCACGGAACCGGCGCCACCTTGGCGAGGCGCTTCTGCCTGACCAGCAATTCCAGTGCCCTGAAGCGACGGCCGCCGGCGGGCACCTCGAACCTGCCGGTCTCGTTGCCCTCGGCGTCGATGACAGGGAAGACGCTGAGGCTCTGGATCAGGCCGCGTCGGGCGATCGAGGCCGCCAGGTCCTCGATCGAGACGCCGGCCTTCACGCGCCGGACGTTGGACTGGCTGAGCACCAGCTTGTTGAAGGGGATGTCGCGCGAGGACGACAGGACGATCTTCTGAACAGCAGTAGCCATCGGGCTTTACTCCGCGACGGGCGGCCGAAAGCCTCTCTCTCGACCTCAACCCGTCACGGAATTCCGATGCTCCCTCTCACTCTCTGCTTCTGGCACCTTGGGGCGCGATGGCCGAACCGAGGGCACGGTATCGGCGGCCGAGAATGGCGTGGAACAACGGGCCGTCAACGGATGGAAGAGGAAATCTAGGAGGGCGGTGGAGTCGGATACCGTAGGATAGAAATCGGTTGGGCATCGCCGCACGATGCGTTCGGAGGCCACGAGCAACGAGTCTTTGCGAGCTATCCCACTGCAGAGCCCTTTTCATCACTTGAAGGTCGTAGGTTCAAATCCTGCCCCCGCAACCAAAACCCCCAGCAATCTCAATGGATTGCTGGGGGTTTCTTTTGGGCGTCAAAAATGCGCCGACAAATCAATGGCTTAGCCGTAGGTTCAAATCATTTCGCGCCTTTCTGCGATTGGACACGAGAGGTCTAACTTTTGCCCCGCCACCTTTCGACTGGCACTAGCTCATCCGCGACCCTCGCGTGCGTAAGCTCGCCGACGGGATCATTGAAGCTCAGGTTGGGGAAATCGGTGAAATAAAGCAGCTCATTGGTGACCTCAAACACCGGCCCACGCCGCCGACGGCACGCGACCTCCCTCCACGGCCGCCAAACTGAGAATGCCAGCAGGGGAGTGCAGGGGGAAGATATCGGCTTACCCCTTCGCTATGGAGCGCAGCGCGATCACCCGACCAGCCAAGGGCTCAGGGAGACACGCTCTGCCGCTGGACTCAGCCGATGTTCGCCAGCATCGGAAAGACATCGAGCAGCCAATAGGCAATGGCGGTGAGCTGTCCGGTGATCATGGCGATGCCCATCACCACCAGAAGACCGCCCGCAAGGACTTGCAGGACGCGTCCGAACCGGCCGATCATCTTGAGCCGCGCCACCAGACCATCGGTAAAGAACGCCGCGAGGACGAAGGGCACGCCAAGGCCAAGAGAGTAAACGGCGAGCAACGACACGCCCCCTCCGACCGTCGCCGAAGCGGCGCTGACGGTTAGCACAGCCCCCAGCACCGGTCCGATGCACGGCGTCCATCCGAAGGCGAAGGCAAGCCCAAGCACATATGCGGAAACCGGCCGCCCGCCGACAATCGCGGGATGCATGCGAATCTCGCGCTGCAGCCAGGGGACATTCGCCAACCCGAGCATGAAGAGGCCGAACAAGACGACGATCGCGCCGCCGAGCACGTCGAGTTCGCGACGCCAGGAGAGGAAGAGCTGTCCGAGCGCCGTCGCACTGGCGCCGAGAATGACGAACACCGTCGAAAAGCCCAGCACGAAGCACATGCTCAGGCCCACCGCCGGCCACCGACGCGCAGCAACGCGATCCGGCGACCTCTCGGCCGAGGTACCGGCAATGTAGGAGACGTAGCCCGGCACGAGCGGCAGGACGCAGGGCGAGAGGAACGATACCAACCCCGCTGCGAACGCGGTCAGCATTCCGATGCTCGCAGTCTGGCTCATGGTGGCGGCTTGTTGCGTGCCTTGTCGACGAGACTTCGCAGCGTTGCCGAGTCGGCTGCGCCGCGCAAGATCTGCACGCCGATCACGAAGCCCGGCGTGCCTGCAAGACGCAGCGCCTGGGCAAGTTGCAGATTGCGATCGAGCGCCGACTGGATCGTGGCATCGGCCATGTCTGCCTTCAGACGGGTCACGTCGAGATCGATCTCGGCCGCGATGCGAAGGGCCGCGGCTTCGTCGGCCACGCCTTTTGCCCGCATAAGCGCTTCGTGGAAGGCAACGTAGCGGCCCTGCCGATGGGCCGCCAAGGCAGCCTTGGGCGCAAAGACCGAGTTCGGACGGAGGATGGGAAACTCCTTGTAGACGACGCGCAGTTTCGGATCAGCCGCCACCGTTTCCCGCACGGCGCTCTCGACCTTCCGGCAATAGGGGCAGTTGTAGTCGAAGAACTCCACCATCGTGACGTCGCCGGCCGGGTTTCCGCCAACCGGGCTTGCCGGGTCATGGAACACCTCGTCGGCTCGCGACTTCAGGGCTGTCTGGGCCTCGCTTTCCTCCGCAGCCCGGTTGCGCGTCTCGAGACGCTGGACGGCTTCCATGATCACTTCCGGATTCTTGAGAAGGTAGTCGCGCACCCGCTGGTCGAATGCAGCAGCGGGCACCGCGGCCGTGTTCGCCCCGAAGCCACGGAATCCCGGATCTGAGGCGAACCAGACCGCAAAAATGCCGCCCACCAGCAACGGGGGCACGAGCCACCATCCTCGCCATGGTAGACGGCTTCGAAGTCCTGGACGCATGTCTTCCCTCCCGGTTTCAGAAGAGTTCCCGAATCTTGTCCCAGAAGCCTTTCTTCGCGTGGTGGTGCGGATGTTGGACGTCGTTGGTCAGCGCATTGACGAACTGCACCAAGTTGACGGATGCGAACTCCAGACCATAAAAATTCGCCCGCCACCGGCCGTCCTTGTCGATCACGTGCGTCACGACACCGTGCATGAGTTGCCCGCTATCGACCCTCATGAATTTGTGGCCGTACGCCTCAACGAGTGTCCTGGTCAGGTCGGTCGGCTGATCGGGCGTTGTCGTGAGGAAGACCCAATTGGCGTCGTCCAGGCCATGCGCAGGGCCGTAGGCGCGGAGGATTTCAGGCGTGTCGTGCTCGGGATCGGTCGAGATGCTGACGAACTGAACCATGCCTTTCATCGGCGTGCGGTTGACCATCGCCTGGATCTCGGCGATCCGGTCGGCGTGCAACGGACAGACGTCAGGGCAGCCTGCATATATGAAATGCAGGACAACGACCTTGCCGCGGAAGTCCGAGAGCTGGAATACCTTCCCGTCCGCGTTGCGCAACGTGAACGGTGGCGACGGTTCGTCGACGGGCTGGAAGTACTGTTCGTCCTTCAGCAGCTTCGCCTGAAGCTCCTCGAGCGAATGGGCGCGCGCAGCTGTTGCGAGGGCAGCCGCCGTTGCGAAGGCGAGGATCCAACTGATGATCGAGCGCATCGTTCACTCCCGACATGCATAGAGACGATCCGCCGCGCCGGGCGGCGTGGCGGATCGATGCCGCGCTACTGCTTCTTCTTGGTCTCACCGCCCGCGGGCGGGTTGTCGTCGCGCCATTGCTCGTTGGGTCTGCCGGAGGCGCCCTGCATCATTTGGTTGCAGTGATCCATCATCTGGTTCATCTGTCCGTTCCCGTTCATCATGCCTGGGCCCATCATCGACCCCCCCTCGCCGCGCGGGCTGGAGGTGTCGTGGGCTTGCAGCATCGAGGGCATGGAGAGCGCCACCGCCATGGCGGCGGCAATGCCTACGGCAAATGCAGATTTACGCATCGGTCAGTCTCCTTTCATGTTGAGGTTTCGGTTGCCCACCCACCATCGCCGCCTCGACGAAAGCGGCTTGCGGATCGCTGGCGCCGCTTGTGGTCGAAGTGACGGGCGGGATTTCACGCGTCGGAGTCAGCGTATCGCCGACCCCGCTGCCTCGTGACGTCGGTGTTGCGGACGTGTCCGTCGAGCATGAACGTCCACCAATGCGGTGCATGCAGAGGCCTAGCGCACACATCGCCACGCAGGGCAGCGCGCCCAGCAGCACCGGCAAGACGCCGGCCGCCACCAGCCAGCTCCAGTTGAAGGCGAGGCCGGCGATGATGGCGACGCTGGCCAGGACGATGATGCCTCGCCGGCTGCGCAGCTGATGAAGAACGATGTCGAGCACGTCGCGGGTCAGCGAGGTGTCGGAACTACGGGCGGGATTCGATTCAGTCATGGACGACGCTCCTTACCTTGTTCGCTGCCGTCAGGTGCGTGGTTGCGGTACGATCCGCAGGTACGGCCTGGGTGCCTTCCACCCGCCGGGGAACTTTTTCCTGGCGTCCTCGTCGGAGACGGTGGGGACGATGATCACGTCCTCGCCCGGTTTCCAGTTCACCGGCGTCGCGACCTGGTGCTTCGCGGTCAGCTGGATCGAATCCAGCACGCGCAGCACCTCGTCGAAGTTGCGGCCGGTGCTCATCGGGTAGGTCAGCGACATCCTGATTTTCTTGTCGGGACCGATCAGGAACACCGTGCGCACGGTGGCGTTCTGGGCCGGCGTGCGGCCCTGCGACGCCGCGCCAGCGTCAGCCGGCAGCATGTCGTAGAGCTTCGCCACCTTGAGCTCCGGGTCGCCGATCATCGGATAGTTGACGGGGTGGCCCTGGGTCTCCTCGATGTCCTTCGACCACCTCTTGTGGTCGTCGACGGGATCGACGCTGAGCCCGATGATCTTGCAGTTGCGCTCGTCGAACTCCTTCTTCAGGCCGGCCATGTAGCCCAGTTCGGTTGTGCATACCGGCGTGAAGTCCTTGGGATGCGAGAACAGGATTGCCCAGCCCTCGCCGATCCAGTCATGGAAGGCGACACGGCCCTGTGTCGTTTCGGCCGTGAAATCCGGTGCTTCGTCGTTGATTCTGAGTGGCATGATCCTCCTCCAGTTCACTTATCGCTGGCCGATTTGCCGGCGGATGAAGGCGACCATCCCCGGCGCGTCCCATTCGGCGGGGCCGACGAGTCGACCGATCTCGCGGCCCGCGCGGTCGATCAGCAGCGTGGTCGGCAGGCCGGCGGCACTGAGATCGCGCACCGCCCTGCCGCCACGGTCGACGTACATGGCGAGATGCTTGATGCCGATATCGCCGTAGAACTTGCGCACCACGTCCAATCCTTGGCGGTCGATCGACAGGGCGACGATCTGGAAGTCCGCGCCGCCAAGGATGCTCTGCAGCCGGTCGAGGGTCGGCATCTCCTTGCGGCAGGGTACGCACCATGTCGCCCAGACATTGAGCAGCACGACCTTGCCCTTGAAATCCACGAGCGCACGGTCTCGGCCCTCGCCGTCCACGAACCGTACGTCGGGCAGCGTCTTCGGCGGATCGACGAGGACGAACTTCCGCTCCGCCGCGGCGGCAGCCAAGGGCAGTGCGGCTAGCAACAGCAGCAGGCGGAAGGTCCTCTTCATGGCGACCTCCGATCGCCACCGCGGCGCAGACGCTCGATCAGCGGCATGATCGCCGCGTCGCGGACCTGCTCGGTGAGGGGGCCGGCATGCTTGTGCATGACGCGTCCGCCGGCGCTTACGACATAGGTCTCGGGCACGCCGTACAGGCCCCATTCGATGCCGACCCGACCTTCCCGGTCGTCGCCGGTCCGCGTGTAGGGATCGCCCAGCGTGTCAAGCCAGCGCGCCGCATCGGCCGGCGCATCCTTGTAGTTGACGCCGTGGACGGCGACGCCTCCCTGCTGCGCCATGGCCAGGAGAAGCGGATGCTCGGCGCGGCAAGCCACGCACCAGGAGGCGAAGAAATTGACCAAGGAGACTTCGCCCCGGAGGTTGCTGGTCGACAGGCCGAGAGTTCGACCCTGCACCGGCGGGAGGCTGAATGTCGGTACTGGCCGCCCGATCAGGGTCGACGGCAGTTCCCGTGGGTCCCGCGTCAGCCCCCATCCGAGCACGGCGGACAGCCCGACGAAGCCGGCCACTGGACCGGCGTAGAGCAGCCGTCGGCGCAAGATACCGGCTGACGCCGCATCGCGTGTCGCCGCGACACTGGTGGTCATGTGCTGCTGGGACATTCGATCATTCCCTTGCGTAGACGGTCGGCGCGCCGCCGTCCTTGGGCAGCGCGTAGACGACGAACGGCTCGGTCTTTGTGCCCCCCATACCGGGCGAGCCGGCCGGCATGCCGGGCAGGGCGACGCCCTTGATCTGTGGCCGCTCCGACAGCAGACGGCGCACGACGCCGACCGGCACGTGGCCGTCGATCACGTAGCCGTCGACGAACATCGTGTGGCAGCCCTGGAGCCGCTCCGGGACGCCTGCATCGTGGCTAATCGTGGCGAGGTCGTTAGTCGGCTTGACAGTGACATCGAAACCGTTGCCGCGCAGATAGTCGGCGTAGCCTTCGCAGCAGCTGCATTGCGGATTCTTGTACAAGGTCGCCGCCTTGCGCGTTTCCGGGGCATATGTCGCAACTGTCGCGACGGCGCCGGTCATCAGGAGGGCGGCGAGACCGACAAGAAGATGAGCACGACGCATGGACTGGTTTCCTTTCTATGGGGTGCGGGGGACTGTTGAGCACCTCTCCTCGACGAAGCGCTTGATCTCCTCGACGCTGGAGAAGATCACCGAGACGCGGTCGCCCTGCATGCCGGCGCCGGCGACGACTGGCTTGCCCGGCGTGGGCCCGGTGGCGCGTGTGTCGAGCTTCAGCCGCACGTTCATCTCCCAGAACGGCGTGGTGGTGCCGTCGGCCGTGGTGATGAAGTAGCTGTCGCCGCAATGGCGGATTGCCGTCACGCGGATCTTGTCGGGTGCTGAGGCGAGCGGCTCGGGCCGCGGCCCGCGAGCGAAGGTGGCCGGCAATAGCCCCTGCTCGACGACGCGTTTGTCGCCGCCCGGCGCCATGGCGAGGTTCAGGAAGGCGACGACGTCGGCGCGCTGCTGATCGTTCTCGAAGCCGCGGAAGGTCATGTAAGTGTCAGGCACCATCACCCGCGGATCGGCGATCCAGGCAAAGAGCGTCTGATCGTTCCACGCAAAATCGGCCGCCTTCAGTCCCTTGGAATAGCGCTCGAAGCCGGCGTTCTTGCCGGCCGGCTTGTCCCACAGGCCCGCCAGGCTCGGTCCGCTGAGATTGACCCCAGGTTCAAGCGAATGACAGGCGACGCATGCGCGATAGAGCTGTGCGCCGCGCTTCGCGTCGCCGTCGCCGGCGTTGGCCACGCTTGCAGCGGCCAGGAAGCCGAGAAGAAAGGTTGGGGCGAGCCGCATCCGTGTTCCTCCCATCATCCCTTCCCCGGAGCGCCGATGCGCAGCACGGCCATCAGGCCTGCCGCCTGATGATCGGTGACGTGGCAATGCAACATCCAGTCGCCAGGGTTGTCGGCGACGAACGCCACATCGACGGTCTCCTTTGGTTGAACCAGCACGGTGTCGGCCCATTGGTTGAATGGGACGGGAGCGCCGTTGCGGCTGAGCACGCGGAAGCTGTGTCCGTGCAGATGCATTGGATGCGACCAGGCGGTGTCGTTGCGCAGGCTGAGGATGTAGCTGCGCCCCAGCTCGAGCGTCGTCAGCGGCGCCATGCCGGCATGGCCATCGCCGGTCATCGACATGCCATTGATGGCCCATGCGGCGCGGCCCATCCCCATGCCGCCACCCATCATGCCTTGGCCCATCATCCCGCCGCCGCCCATCATGCCGCCCTGCAGCACGAGCTGGCGGCGCTCGGCCGAGGCCAGATCCGGCTCCGGGAGCGGATTGCGCGGCAGGCGGACCGGCACATCGAGCGGGCTTTGGCGCACCGGCGGCGCGGCATCGTAGGCGAGCTGGACCAACGAATATTCGAGATCCTCGTCGTAGTCGTCGATCACGCGGTATCGCCGGCCGGCTTGGCCCTGCATGTCGAGCACGATGTCGATCCGCATCGCCGGCCCGAGCAGCAGGCGGCCGTCCTTCGGCTCGTGCGGATCGCAGGGCTGGCCGTCGATCGCTAGGATGACGGGGCGATGCCCCTCGAAACGAAGCGCCATGATCCGGGCGAGCGCGGCGTTGACGAGCCGGATGCGAACGCGTTCGCCGGCGCGCACGGGCTCGTCGGGCGGCACGACGCCGTTGATGGTGACTGTGTTGCCGACGCGGCCCGACATGGCCGCCTCCATCCGGTTGCCGAAGCCGCCGGCGATCTGCCCGTCGGGCCGCAGCCGCCAGTCCATGATCGTCCAGACGAGTTCGCGATCGACCGCCACCGGCGAGCGCTCCTCGACGATCAGCGCACCGGCAAGTCCTCGGCCGAGCTGCTGAAGCGTGTTGGCGTGCGGGTGATACCAGAAGGTGCCGGCGTCGGGCGGCGTGAACTCGTAGACGAATTTTCCGCCTGGGGGGATCGGCGGCTGGGAGATGCCGGGCACGCCGTCCATGCCGATCGGCAGACGGATGCCGTGCCAGTGCACCGTGGTGTCCTGGTCGAGTCCATTCTCGACGACGATCGAGACCGGCTCACCCTGACGAACGCGCAACGTCGGCCCCGGTACGGAGCCGCTGTACGCCCATACGTCGGTCGCTCGTCGTCGCGGGCCGGTCAGCGGCGCCTGTCCAGCGGCGACGGTAATTCGATGGCTCTGACCTGCCCGTGACGGGCTTGGGCGAACGAGGCCCAGTACGGCCGCTCCGGCCCCCGCCGAGAGCAACGCCCGTCGTCGCATCAATCCGATACCCACAGCTCGATCCTCCGCAATCACGACGGATGGCGGTGCAACACGTCAGCCGATGACGGCAAGCGTCCTCATGCGAGCGTTAGCGCCGCCGCCTGGTCAGCCGTCAACGGCGACCAGGTCGCGTTAGCCGAGAATGCGGGATCTGGGTGGGTAGGGATCGGGCGGGTGCGCCCAGCCGACAAGCGATGGCTGGGGGACAAGCGCCACGGCAATCACGCTGGTCCTGACGATGGCCCCGAACAGCGGCGTCAGCGTTGCAACGCCTGACGTTCCGCAGACGAGGAGGCCGCAGTCCATTGCCGTCATGCCGCCTTTGCCGTGGTCGCAATCAGCGCAATTACCGTTGCCGTGGTCGCCAGCCATGCCAGGCGTCATGACCATTGTCGCGGCCATTTTCGTCGCCTGGACCGCTGAAAGACTCATGCTCGCAGCAAACACCAGCCCCAAAATCGAGGTCAGTGTCCGTCGCAGCCAAACGCGAGTCATGCTCCGCAGGATGGCGAATTATTTCCAAACTGCAAGCCGCAACGCATCACGGGACTGTGATTTTACGACGCGCGTCCAACTGAAAGCGAACCTTATACCAACCCTCTTAGAGACTGACACACGCCCACTTGCGATGACCGATTGATCGAATGCGTTGAGGGTCGTCGGTAAGAAAGCGCCATGCGATCGAGCAGGCCTCGACGATGTCGTCGTAAGTGTCCCAGACGCGGGAGCAGAGAATATTTTCACGCAGGTAGTGCCAAACATTCTCCATCGGGTTCAGTTCCGGGGAGTAGGGTGGCAAGGGCAGCAGCGCGATGTTGTCGGGCACGCGCAGTCGTCCACCGGTTTGGTGCCAACCGGCGCCGTCGCAAATCAATACGGCATGGGCGCCTGGCGCGACGTGAGCGGCGATCGCTTTGAGATGATGGCCCATCGCGTCGGCGTTGACCTCGGGCATGATGATCGCCGCACCGACCGCGCGGTCGGGGCAGATCGCCCCGAAGATGTAGGCTGAATCGTGCCTGTTATCGCGCACCATCAGCGGGCGCGAGCCGATCGGTGCCCAGATATAGGCATGGGTTCCCTTCTGGCCGACCCGGGCCTCGTCCTGGAACCAGATCTCGACCGGCCCGCCGAGGGCATCGGCGGGCAAGGCATCCTTCAGCAGGCCGGCGAAGTTTTTTTAAAAGCCTCCTCCGCCTCGGCAATCTTCCTGGGATGGCACGGGCGGGGTTGCAGCCGGGTCAGCCCGAGCTGGCGCAGCCACCGGCCGATCGTGTTCTCGTGCACTTCCACGGAAAACCGGCGCAACACCTCGGCCTGCAAGTCCACGCAGCGCCAGCGCACCACCTTGTGCTCGGCCGGATCGGGGCCCGCCACGACCAGCGCTCTCAACTCCGCCATCTGGGCCGTGCTCAGCACCGGCGCACGGCCGCGGCTGCGATGCGACTTCAGGCCGTCGATCCCCGCCGCGTTATAGCGATGAACCCAGTCACACAGCGTTTGCCGGTCCATGCCACTGTGCGCCGCAGCCTCGCCCCGACATCGGCCTTCCAAAATCGACGCCAGCGCCAAAAGACGACGAACTTGCGCCCCGTCCACGCTCTTGCTCGCATGAGATCGAAGCTCACATGCCGTGTAGTCCGTTCGCGTGACCTCAACAGCTACACCCATCCACACCTCCGTCGGCCAAAGCCTGACCCGCGGCATCGAATCAGGTTTCTCGCGCCCGCGGAATCCCCCAACAAGAGTCCAGCTCAACGAGGGTTGGTATTACAAGGCAGATTGTGGCTGGAACTCGGCGTAGGTGCATATCCACGCACACTGAGACGCAAGAACGCCAGGCGCCATCCGGTCTGCTCATCGACAACCGGTCTGGGGCCGGCGGGTCCGTCCAAGCAACCAGCAGACGATGGGGAAGTTGATGTCATGCGTGGGGTGTTCCACTCATGGAGGAGCGATCGTGGACGCCATGATGGACGGAATGAACTGGATGCATGGCGGCGCAGCTGCAATCGGGCTCCTGGTCATTGTGGTGTTGGTCCTTGGGAGCGCTGCCCTCGTCAAATACCTGCGATCACACTCTTGAACGGCAGAACCGATGGCGGAGCCGAAGGATACAGTCCGCCACCGGCCGCCGAATGCGTGTGCATCGATCTGACAGACGAGAGCGCCATCACATCGGCATTCGAGCGCGTGCGTGTCGCCTATGGCGACCGCATCGCTTCGATCATTCACCTCCGCTGCTGCCCTCGGCCTCCCGCGCGGACGGCGCCGCGCCGCGCATTACGGGAACTGGGATGCATTGATTGTCTGACTCGGCGAGCCAACATGAGTGAGTGAAAAGCGCTGGGCGCAACGACACGCATTCCGTGGCACTTACTGATCGACTGTGCCAGTCGGTACGATCTCGACTTCAATTACGGCTTCCACCGGCGGATAGGTGAAGCCGTCATGCCGATCGGCAACGATGTCGATCGGCTTTCGTTCCGCCGCGCCAGTGTTCGGCTTGACCTGGCGTGGCGCCTGATCCGGGCCGGCACCGGGAGGCTGATTGACCTCGGTGCCGGCATCGAAAAGGCCAACGCGGTTCGTGACCTTGCCGTGCATCGCCCGGCCGCCACCGTCGAACAAGTCGATGCCGCCGCCGCGCGGGGCAAAGAACAGGTCATTCGACTGCACGAACATGGTTGCGAATTGCAGGCGATCTCCGGGCGAGGCCGCGACCGTAAACGGCTGGCCCGGCAGGAACATCCCACCTGCCGTTTTGTCCTTCATGGCGCTGACTCTATCGAGCATCGGTTGGAAGTTGCCGTCTTCCGCTAGGCGTTCCAGCGCCTCGTCGGCATAGGTGCCGGGCATGAACAGCAGGTTCGCGACCGGCGCCACGACGTAGACGCCCGGCGCGATCGGGGCGCCGGCCGTCCTGCCGTCGGGCAGCATCAGCGTCTTGTCAGTCGCTACGTTGCGGATCGTGACCTCGAACGCCGTCCGCGTCGCAGCCCGCACGGCAGGGACGTGGCCTGCAGCGAGTGTGAAAGCGCCGACGGTGCGAAGTGCGTGTCTGCGGCTCAAGAGTTTCACGATGTCCGATCCCTTCTCTCGAATGAGATCCCAGTATCGATTCCAGCCGAACGGTGGGAAACGACCGATTGCCTATCGATTCGATACTCTGACTGCCGGATCGTAACGCGCATTGGGCTGCCCAGGGATTTGTCGTTTGTATGTGTGCGCGCCCTTGGACTTACACCGTTGTGGGTACCGCACGCTGAATTGCCCAGCCAGAGACGCGACCCAGCGTTGCCCTGGCGTCGAGACGGCACAAAGCTCATTGGGATCGCGCACTTGTTGTCGGCGTCGGCAGACAATTGATGCGCTATGCTTTAGCGCCGTATGAAAGCGAGGCTGAACATCAGCCGCGGAACCAGTCTATTGCTCCTGGCGAAGATACGTTATCTGCCAATTCGGACGGATCAACGGCCACCAGCCGGGGGCCGATGCCTGCGCTTGAAGCCGTTGAACATCGACGCCGGCAAATTCTCCTTCCAAAACCAACTCATGGTCGCCACTCCTGCGAGATGCAGAACTACCGCGACGAACATGAGATCGGCAAGGAAGGCATGAATACCGTGGATGCGCTCGTCGCCCCAGAACGCATCGAGCCTGCTCATCCATCCGCTCAGGCCGAGCAGTAGCACCAGGATCCAGAGCAGCCAGACCATCCAGACGCCGAGCGGGTCGTGCCCGAGCGACCTCGGTGGTTGTCCGCGCAGGAGGAACCCCAGGTAGACCAGCGACTGAGAAATTGAAGGGCGGAGGCTGGTTAGGCTTCCGTGCGACCTGATGACAGCCGCCCAGCCGAGGCGCACCAGCACGACCGTGACGGCGGCATAGCCCACTAGACGGTGGGCATGGTCGCCGTCGTCGCGCACCAGATCGACTGCGACGAGCGCTGCGAGGGTCCAGTGCAGCGACCGCACCACCGCGTCCCACACCAGGATGCGGCCGTGCGGCGCGGCCTTGCCGTCACGTCCCGCCATGGTTGGTCCTACTACTCGATTTCCGACTTCACGATCTCGAGGGACTTGGTGTCGAAGTAGATCTCGACCTTCTTTCCGTCCTTGTTGGTCCCGTAGATCTCGTAGCAATTGCCGTCGACCTTGAACTTGGCGATCTTGTAGCCCTGCGCCTCGATCTTGGCTTTGGCGTCGGCCTCGCTTATCCACTCGGCCTTCGGGTTCGCCTTGCAGTCAGCTTTGGCCCATGTGGTCATCGGGACTGCCATGGCCGCAGCCAGAGCGAATGCAAGAACAGGAAGTTTCATTGAAAGAGTCCCCTTTCCATTGCCTGTAAGGCGTCGAATCATAATCGCGAATGCGACTGATTACCATTATTGTCAATGCCAGTCGCGCACGTTCCTCGGCCAGGCGTCTACAATGTGCAGCGGTGCGGCAATGACGGCGAGAAAGCCTACCACGAGCTGAAGCAGGCGCGCCTACGCCAGGGCCTCTTCGCCGCCGTAGTCGAGGACGAGCGCGGAAACGATCAAGACACTCGTGGCGCCTGCGAGCGAAAGGCCCGTGATTCGGTTCCGCCCCTGTCCGCAGCAGGCGACCACATGCAATGGCAGGACCGAGCCGAAAGCGATGGCCGAGGTAACGACGCCACCCCGTGCGCGACGAGCAGGGTCCGCAGCAACTCTCCGGGCTCGAACGTCATCGGATCGTGCAATGCAAACCACAAGCCGCCCGAGGCTGCGACAGTCATCCGCGTTGTCAGCAGGAAACGACGATGCCACTGGCGCATGGTTCCTCCAAGCACTCACGCCGCTGCAGCGTGCGGCGATCGACGTCACCAGACGTAGCGGGCGCTTCGAGTGTCGCGTCAGATGCCGTCGTTTCGGGGGCGCAGAAATCGTGCACGCCGCCCGGACGGGTCGATCGTCTGCACCCGAAGCAAGATATCGCGCGCGATCGGCGCGGCGGTGCGCGACCCCCCCCATCCCATGCTCCACGACGACGGCGCATGCGTAGCGTGGATTGTCGACCGGCGCATAGGCGCAGAACAGGGCATGGTGGCGAAGCTGCCATGGCAACTGCTCTTGCGAGATTCGTCGGTCTCTCTCGCCTTCGGTCATCCGCCTGACCTGCGACGTACCGGTCTTTCCAGCCATCGCCATACCCCGTTCGCTGATGCGAGATGCGAAGGCCGTGCCATTCGGACTGTTGACCACCAGATCCATGCCGTTCTGGACTGCTCTCAGGTTTTCCGCGCGGAACGACAGGCTCGGCGCTGGCGCTGGGTCGGCAATGCCTACGACCAGTCGCGGCTTCACGCCATGGCGTCCATTGGCGATACGCGCCGCCATAAGCGCGAGTTGAAGCGGAGTTGCCAGCATGTCTCCTTGGCCGATGCCGAGGTTATAAGTGTTGCCGATCGTCCAGGGCTTGCCCGTGCGTTGCAACGTCCAGCCTGGCGTCGGCAACAGGCCAGCTGCCTCTTCGGGCAATCCAGCATCCGTCGGCTTGCCAAAGCCCAGCTTCGCCGCGATGTGAACAATGTGCTCGACGCCGGCGCGCTTGGCCGCTTCGTAGAAGAACACGTCACAGGAGTGCTGCAAGGCTTCCGTGACGTTAAGCCATCCGTGCCCGCCCGGATAGATCCAGCAGTATTTCTTCTGGTCCCTACCCGGCAGGTCGATCGATCCACCGCAAAACAGACGATCCGACACGGAGAGCGCGCGGCTCTCGAGCGCTGCCAGCGTGGTTACGATCTTGTAGGTCGAACCCGGCGGATAAACGCCCTGGGCCGCCTTGTTGAGCAGCGGCCTCCTGGGATCCGTCAGCAGCCGTTGCCACTCCGGCTGCGAGATCCCGCGAGCGAACGCATTGCCGTCAAATCCCGGAACCGAAACCATTGCAAGGACGTCGCCGGTGAATACGTCCATCACCACCGCGGACGCACTCAGATCGCCCAGCCGTTCGGCGACGAACTGCTGCAACTCGGCGTCAATCGTCAGCACGACATTTGCACCCGGCCCGCCGTCGGCGCGGTCCAGTTCGCGCTTCACCCTCCCGGCGGCGTCGACTTCCATCCGGATGAAGCCGGGTTTGCCGCGCAGCGCCCGGTCGGCGGCCTTCTCTATGCCTCTCTTGCCGATGCGCATGTCGGGGAGTTCCAGAACGACGTCACGGGGATGAACCCGCGGGCTCGCCGGATTTGCTCCAGCAGACGCTGACGGTCGCCTTCGCTTATGGGCACGATCTGGCCAAGGCGATCGAGCACGAGCTCGGCGAGCTTGGCGCCGGCGGAAGTGCGTGCTTTTTCAGCCGTCATCAGCAGGCGGAAGTTTTTGCGATTTGTTGCCAGCACTTGGCCGGCTCGATCGAGGATGAGGCCGCGCGAGGGGATCAGCAGCTTTGTGCTGAGCCGGTTGCCCTCCGACAGCAGCCTGTACCTGTCCGACTCGATCGATTGCAGCCAATAGAGCCTGCTTCCGACCAGACCTAGCAGCCCGGCGTGCAGTCCGCCCAAAAGCAGGGCCCGACGCCTGAACAGCCGATACCGCTCCACGCCGCGTTTCATGGATGGCGCCCCGAAGTAAGATTGCGAACACGTCTGCGATCCAGCACCGGTAGGTGCCGGTCTTCGTCAGGTCAGACGCGCGGGGGCAAGGGATCGGGCGGGGAGGAAATGCCTTGAAGAATCGAGACCCGGAGTGGCTGCGCGACTCGTACGGCACGAATCTCAGCCACGGCCGCGAGGAGAGGCGCCGTCTTGCCACAACTCGCGACGCAACACGTCTGCCCCAGATGGCAACGCGCTCCACAGTCTGCACAGTGCTTCATGGAGTAGGACGCCGTCGCAATTACGCTCACTGATGCGTTCGATGGCGACGCCGCGGAGACGACGGTCGGCACGGCTGCCGCCAGGATTACGACGCAGCTCAACAGCGCATAAAAGAAGCGCAGATGCCTCATGCGGGTACTATTGCATCGACCCGCGCAAGAGTCACGGCAAGCTGCGAGAGCTGCTGCGCCGATTGATCCAAAAGCCTCCGAGCAAGACCAGGATTGCAATGACCTGCGCCAACACCGTCTCGACCGTCGGGAACAGGCCCAGCGCTTGTACCCGGGGCAGACCGACCACCGGATCGATGCCGAGAACGCCGGCTTCCTGCAGCGCGGCGACTCCTTTGCCTGCCAGAACGACCGCCAACAGGGCGATCAAGGCCGAGCTCCAGAAGAAGAACTGGGTAATCGGCAGCTTGGCGCTGTAGCGCAGCATAACCCAGGCAATCAAGGCAAGGACGAACGCTGCGGCGCCGGCACCCGCGAGCATGGCCGCGGCGTTTCCCTGTGCCCAGAGGGCGACGTAGAACAGGATCGTCTCGAACGCCTCGCGATAGACGACGATGAACGCGAGCAGGAACAGGAACCAGCCCGAGCGCGACAGGGCGCGAGCCATGCTGTCCCTGATATATTGCTGCCACCGCTCGGCACTGCTCTTGCCGTGCATCCAGATGCCGACGGTCACCAGAATGACTGCGGCAAGCAACGATCCAAATCCTTCGGTGAGCTCTCGCGAAGCTCCGCTGATATCGACGAGATAGGTTGCCGCAAACCACGTGACGAGCCCCGCAATCAGCGCCGCGATCCATCCGCCGTGAACGTAACGCAGCTCGGCGACGCGTTCGGTCTTGCGTAGAAACGCCACCATCGCCACCACGACGAGAAGCGCCTCGATTCCCTCGCGTAACAGCACGCCAAAGGCAGCCAGGAAGGTCGACGCATCGCCAGCGTTGTCAGACTTGAGAGTGCTCTCGGCCTCCTTCAGCAAGGCGACGACCGTGCCGTGGGCTTCCTGGAGCTCCGCCAAAGGTCTCTTCTTGTCGATGGACGCGCGAAGGTTGCCCATTTCGCGCTCGATATGGCTCATCAAGGCTCGGTCGCGGGCGGCCAGCGCAGGTTCGACGGGCTCGAAGCCGTCGAGATAGGCCGATAGCGCAAGTTTGGCCGCGGCCTTCTGGTCTCCGGTAGCATATGCCTTGAGGCTGGCATCGAGACGCGAGCGGCTGAGTGCAAGAGTGCCCCCGGCCCGCGAATGGACAACTGCTTCGGGATGGCGCCTCAGATAGGAAATCAATGCTTTTGCCTCTTCCGGCCCGGTATCTACAGCGAGCGCCTCGGAAGTCGTGGCCACAAGACTCTCCATGTTCGCAATCTTTGCCCGCGCTCGTGTGTCGCCACGCCAGGCCTTTTCGCCTTCGGGTACCAGGGATGGCGGATAAGCGAAGGTGCCTACATAGAAGGCGAGCGCCCACCGGTCCGCGCTTGGCAACGATCCCCAACTCGCCATGGCGGTACCGTCCAAGCCGAGGCTGATCACCTGATAGAGCCCGAATATGCTGCGGCGGCTAGCCCGGGAAGAATCGGAGAAGGCGGTCGGTGGCGGTTTGAGTGCACCGGCGTTCGGTCCCTTGCCATCGCCGTTGAGGCCGTGACAGGCCGCGCAATTGTCGGCATAGAGGACCTTCGCGCGCGAAAGATCGGGCGGCGCCGACGGAGCGAGGGGCACAGGGTAGGCGTTCAGCAGCGCGCTCGCCAGCGTCTTTGCCTGCTGTGGCACGGTAGTCGCGGAGGCTTTCGCCGTGATTGCCGCTCTCAGCATATCGGCGCTGCGGACCAGTTCATTTTTTTGGTTCTTGTCGGCAAGATCCTTCAGCTTTTCTTCTATTTGACCGGCGAACTCGATCATCTCGTCATACTCGGCCTCGCTCACGACGCGGCCATCAGATACGGCGCCCGAGTAGTCGACCGCCACGTAATCCAGCAATCGCCAAATCGTTTGCACATCGCTGTCGTCCGCTCCGGCCGACCCAGCGGTCAGTAACAAGAGCGACAGCAGGAGCGCGCAAAGCCCTCGTTGGTGCCCAATCACGTCGGATCCTTCCTCTTGTGGAGGGGACAACACTGCCATCGTAGTGCAAATGCGAACAACTCGCAATTATACTCGAGCGGTTGTCTTGACTCTGATTGTCGCCCCCTGAGATTGCAGCTCACTAGACTAGTGGTGACGCTGACGGTCGCGAAACGTCACGACGATCTTCTCGTGCAATCGGGTCTCTTGGCAGGATGTGGGTGCGTCACGCTACTCGGCTTGGTTTTCGCATGGACGAGGCGAGGCCCTTCATGGCTGCCGACGATCCTTGTAGCCGTCGATGCGCTTCTCATGGTCGTCCTCATCGACGAACATCTGTTCTCGAAGAGTGCTGCCTTTGACCATCGGGTAACGGCACCCCCTCGCGGTTGGCCTCGTCTTGCTGACGCACGTTGCGCTCCGCCTCCAACCAAATTTGGCTCTGACTTATGCTGGGACTGTCTTGGCGGGCTGGCTAGGGTTGCTCATCTTCTCGGCCTACCTGGACCCGCATATCATCGGTGACGACAACGTCACCCGGACGTCCTTTTCCGCGAACGTCGTTCTCGTCGCCGCATTTGGGTTCGCTTCAGTGGTCTGCTGGCTCATGACTAGCGGATCAGTCGGGTGGCGGAAGAATGATCTGCACTCGGTCGAGGTCTACCTTTGCAGTCGGCACTTCGATTACGATCTGCGGCACCAAGATGAGCAACCCGACCATCAGGACCTGAAGCGCCAAGAACGGCACCGCCCCCCAGTAAATCCGCGAGGTCGGAACGGACGCGGGCGTTACGCTCCTGAGATTGTAGAGGGCGATCCCGAACGGCGGATGCATGAACGACGTCTGAAGGTTGACTGCCAGCAGGACTGTCAGCCACACCATATCGATATTCAACTGCCGGGCGACGGGCGCGATCAGCGGCAGGACGATGAGGGCGATCTCGAAGAAATCCAGGAAGAAAGCAAGAAAGAAGATCGCCACATTGATGAAGAGAATGAAACCGACATTTCCGCCCGGGATATTCTTGAAGAGCGACTCGACCCAAACCTGACCGTCGAGTCCGCGGAAGACGAGCGTGAAGAATGACGCCCCGAGCAGCAGGAAGATGATCCCCGAACACAGAATGCCAGTGACAGTCATCGCCTGCCGCAGATTGCGGCCCGTCAGTTTCCGCTTCACCATCCCCAGAAGAAGCGTCGCCGTGGCGCCGATCGCGCCTCCCTCGCTGGGTGTCGCCACGCCGAAATAGATCGCCGCCAACATGGCGGCCACGATTGCCAGGGGTGGACTGGCCGTGAAGATCGCGTCGGCCATGACACTCGATCTGGACGAAGAGCTCCATGCCGTGCGGGGCGCCGGGGGCGCGCGCTCCGGTGCCAGGCGCGTCACGATGAAGATGTAGACAAGATACGAAGTGACCAGGAGAGCGCTTGGCAGCAGGGCGCCGCGATAGATGTCGATAAGAGACACATCCAGCTGCTCGGCCAGGATGATGAGCACCAGGCTCGGAGGAATGACCTGCGCCAGCGTCCCGGACGCAGCAATGACCCCGGTCGCCAGCCTCGGATCGTAGTTGGCCCGCAGCATCGCCGGCAGCGCGATCAGCCCGATAGCGACGACCGATGCCGACACGAACCCCGTGATTGCCGACAGGACCCCGCCGACGACGACGGTCGTATAGGCCAGTCCACCCGGCAGGCGCCCGAACAGCCGGTTGAGGGCAACGAACATGTCCTCTGCGATTCCGGTGCGCTCCAGCAGCATTCCCATGAAGATCAGCATCGGCAGGGCCAACAGGTTGTCGTTGTTGAACGTGCCCTGGATGCGGAACACCATGTTGGTGAGAAACGCCACGTTGAAGTCGCCGGTGGCGATTCCGAAGGCACCGAATGATCCCGCCACCGCCGCGAGAGAGAACGCGACGGGGAAGCCGGCGAAGAGCGCGAGCACGAGACAAACGAACATGGCAAAGGGGAGAAGGCCGCTCATGTCAGCCTCCTTCCATCAGGTTCCGTCGATGCACCGGCCTCGGGAGAATGCCCTTCAGGCAGGCGACGCAGCGAATGGCTTCCGCCACGCCCTGCAAAGCCAGCAGGAAGAAGCCGGCCGGGATAAAGCCCTTGATGATCCACGCTGGAATGTCGCTGGTGCTCTCGCGTGTGGCCCGGCTTTCACCGGATAGAAGAGAGACGAGAAACTGCGGCCAGCTCACCCACACGAGAGCCGCACAGACGGGCAGGAGCACGAAGCATATCCCCAGCAGATCGAGCCAGGCGAGGCCGCGCTCTCCCAGGCGACCCGAGAGGATGTCGATTCGAACATGTTCGTCGCGCTGGAAGGTATAGGCCGCCATCAGCAGCACGACCGCCGCGAAGAACTGCCATTGCAGATCGAATGCGGAAGGCGATGCCACCGAGAGCAGTTTCCGGGCGAACGCATTGCCGGTTATCAGCAGCGCATTCGCCAGCAGTCCCCATCGTACGATCGAGGCGACGGCGCGGTTGAGGCCATCCAACATTTCAGCGAAGCGAAGAACCGCGAGCATCCGTATCCTCCATGTGCCAAGTACCATTGAGGTGGCTGGTCAGACGGTCGCAACTGGGGTTCAAGCCCCCTGTTCGAAGGTCATCCCCGTTACGCGCCGGGCGATTGTCATCCGTCGGCAGTTTCACCTCCGATGGCGGACCCTGCGCGATGATCATCATCAGTTCGGCGGAAAGGGCATCATCCTGTCGACTGGAGTCGGCACGAACTCGGCCGTCAGCAGCCGGCGGACCAAATCCCGCCCGCCGAACCTCCGATACGATTTGAAGGCGAGCACTGCGAATGTGTCGGGATCCGCCAGACCATATGTAAACGAGTTGATCTGCGTCAGCGCAGGGACGGGAGTGACTTCGGAGTAACGCTCCAGAATCCTGTCCCGGATCGCGGGGTCCATTAGCTCGAGCTGCATGGCATAGGCCACAAATTCATGCCATTCGTGCGGAAGCGTCGACCCGCGGAGCCCCAATATCTGGACAACAGCCGCATGGGTCACCTCATGGTGAAGAAAACTGCCACCGACGTCTTGCCAGGCCTCGCCCCACGGCCGCGCCTGCTCGCGCGCGTACAAGCGAATCTCGCGCGCGGCAGCGTCATAGAAACCGTGTGCGTGCTTGTTGCCGCCCTCCGCTTCGATGTCGCCCCGGAAAGCGATCGTGACTTGGAGGTCGATCTCGAAGCCGATGCCGTTGAAATATGTCAGCACGTCGGAGATTGCCTCACAGGCTTCACGGACTTGTTGCGGGGTGGCGAGGCGCACCACCACGTTGCCTCGGTCACAGGTGCCCGCCGCCCGGCCTTGGGCGGCGGTTCCGCCGTCGAGAGCGGCGGTGCCGACCGCGGCGGCGAGGGCGCACAGCAGGTTCAGCATCGTCGCAGTCGTGCGGCCCCGGCCGGATCGCGTTGCCGTCGCCGGCGCACGCGCGTCCGTCGGCTTGATCGCCGCTGCGACCGCTCTACTGCCCGACGGCATGGATAGGCAGCCACGTCGCGAGGGAGGGCATCGCCAGGACAAGCCCCACGCCCAACAGCTGGATCACCACAATGGGGGCGACTCCGCGGTAGATGTCGGCCAGCGAGACGCCCGGCGGCGCCGATCCCTTGAGGAAGAACAGGGCGAAGCCGAACGGCGGCGTCAGGAAGGAGGTCTGGAGGACGAGCGCGACCAGCGTTGTCATCCAGATCGCCGCGGCTTGCGCCGAGCCCACATAGCCCGCGAAATCGAGCGCCGAGAGCACCGGATGGAAGATCGGCAGCGTGATGAGGGCGATCTCGATCCAGTCGATGAAGAAGCCGAGCACGAAGATGATCGTCAGCACGGTGAGCAGCGTTCCCCACTCGCCGAATCCCAAGCCGCGCAGCATGTTCATGATCAGCGTGTCGCCGCTGAAGTACCGGAAGGTGTAGGAGAACACCGTCGCCGCGATCACGACGAAGAACACCATCGCGGTGAGCCGCGCCGTCGACACGACGATCTCGTGCAGGAGCTTGAACGAGAAGCTGCGGTTGAGCAGCATGAGCAGGATGGCGCCAGCCGCGCCGACCGATGCCGACTGCGTCGGCGTCGCCAGCCCCGCAACAATCGAGCCGAGCACGAGCGCGATGAGCAGGAGAGGTAGTGCCAGGCTGCGCGCGGCATAGAACGCGAGCTCGGCGGCGCTTCGCTTTGGCAGATCCGTGGGTGCTGGTGCGATGTGCGGAGCAAGGACCGCGGCTGTCACGTAGTAGGCGAGGTACAACGCCGCAAGCATGAAGCCCGGCACCACCGTCGACAGAAACACGTGCGCGATCATCACGCCCAGAAGATCGGCGAGAAAGAACAGCATGATAGCGGGTGGCAGGATGATGCCGAGCGTGCCCGCTGCCGCTATGGACCCGCTGGCGAAGGCCGGGCTGTAGCCCCGCGCCAGCATCGTCGGCAACGCGAGGAATGCGAGCGTCGCCACCGACGCGCCGACGAGGCCCGCGGACGGCGACAGGACGATCCCGATCAGCGTCGCCGCGACGGCCTGGTTTGCCGGCACTCTTCGCAGCAGGACCTGGAGGCAGAGCAGCAACTCGCGGCCGATCCCGCTCTTCTCCAAGGTGATGCCCATGAAGAGTAGCATCGGCACCGCCGGGTAGATCAGGTTGTCGGCCAGCGTCGAGTAGACCCTGAGCGGCACGGTGAAATAGGCGATGAGCGGGAACTCGCCGAGGGCGTATCCGATCAGGCCGAAGCCAAGGCCGACGCCGGCCAGCACGAAGGCCACGGGAAATCCGGTGAACAGCAGCACGGCAAGCGCCACGACCATGAACAGCGCGAGATTGTCGACGAGGAAGTCCATGGCGTGTCCCGCTCAGCCGGCCTTCGTTCGTAGACCATGGACGCCGTCCGGTGCCCGTCCGAGGAGGTATGCGCCGTTGCGCACGGCGGCCGTTGCGCACGGCGATGGATAGGCCGGCGAGCAGGAGCAGCAGGCCGCCGAACGGCAAGGTGGACATGATGATCCAGCGCATCGGCAGGCCGAGCGCGGCCCGTGAGTGCTCTCCTGTCGCGAGAGCCCCGAGCGCGAGTTCGCCGCCGTAGACGATGAGCAGGAGGCAGAAGGGGACGATGATCGAGACGCAGCCCAGGACTTCGATCCACGCGCGGCCGCGCGGTGTGAGACGATCGCGGACCAGGTCGATCCGGACATGCGCATCGGCGACGTAGGCGGAGCCGAGGCAGAGCATCACGAGCGCCAGGAAGAAGTGCCACTCGAGTTCCTGTAGCTGCGTCGACCCGGTGTTGAAGAACTGCCGCCCGACGATGTCGTAGACGGACACGATGATCAGGGGGATCAAGGTGATCCACGCCACGAACGCGCCAAGCCATCCAATGCCGCGCTCCAACGCGCGGCAGGCTCGAACCACCGACATGAGCGCACTCCCCGACACCGACCGCATTGCCCACGGTCTTGTTGCCAATATTCTTATAGATATAATACTTGAACACCTATTGAATTGAGTCAAGCCATGAAGCTGATCGATCCCGTTTCCCTTGCCGCCGGCGCCCGCGCCGCAGCGGATGTTGAACGGACGCAGGAACTCGCCGACGTCTTTCGCCTGCTCGGCGAGAATTCACGTCTGCGCATCGCCTTGTTCTGCCTCGATCGGCCACGGGCGGTGACGGAGATCAGCGAAGGCCTGGGTCTTGGAACCAGCCTGGTCAGCCATCATCTGCGGCTCTTGCGCGCCGCCAGGTTGTTGCGGGCGGAACGCCGTGGACGCCAGGTCATGTACCTGACCGCCGACGAGCACGTCCGCTGCGTCCTGCTCGACATGGTCGAGCACGTCGGCGAGCCGGCCGATCCCCTGGAATTGTCGGCGTGATGCCGGTGAACGCCGATCAGGCCCTACTCGATGGCGAGTCCAAGGTGCAATACCAGATCGCCGGCATGGATTGCCCGTCGTGCGCCGCAAAGATCGAGAAGGCGGCACGGCACGTCGCCGGCGTTGCCGAGGCGAAGGTCTCCATGGCCTCCCAGGTCTTGTCGCTGAGAGTCGACAGACCCACGCGTCTCGACGATGTCGTAGGTGCGGTGACAGCCCTGGGCTATCGGCTGGACCGCATCGGGGCCGAGGTGCAGGCAGGACGTGACGGCGACGGACTGCAAAAGGATCTCAGCCATGTCGCTCCCGCATACCGGCGAGCGCTGTGGATCGTCGTGCTACTCAACGTCGGGTATGGCGTGGTGGAGCTCGGCGGCGGTTTCTTGTCAAGTTCGCAGGCGCTCAAGGCCGACGCGCTCGACTTTCTCGGCGACGGCTCGATCACCTTCCTGGGTCTGCTTGCCATCGGCTGGAGCTTGGCATGGCGCGCACGCTCGGCACTCCTTCAGGGGCTCTTTCTGGGCGCGCTCGGTTTGGCCGTGCTCGCGAGCACGGCCCATCGCGTGCTCGTGCAGCAGCAACCCGAGGCTGAGCTGATGGGTCTATTCGGACTGATTGCGCTCGTCGTCAACGTCGTGTCGGCATTCGTGCTCATCCCGCACCGCACGGGCGACGCCAATGTGCGCGCTGTCTGGCTCTTCTCGCGCAACGACGCGATCGGTAACTTCGCCGTGGTGATTGCGGCGAGCTTGGTCTGGTGGACCGGGAACCCTTGGCCCGATCTCGTCGTGGCCGCTGCAATGGCAGCTCTTTTCCTACAATCGTCCTGGACGATCATTCGCGACGCTCGACGGGACTTGGCTGCAGTCTAGCCGGCATTGGTCTTGAGCGAGGGGCGCTCCGCGGCAGTTGCAGCCGCCGTAGGTCCGCATGAGCGTCGCGATTTCGGCCATTCGTTCCTGGAATGGCTTTGGCTGTAGCGCGCAAACATCCGGGACCACGCTCTTAGGCTCAGCCGCGCAACATGCACCATGTCGCCAGGAGTGCACCTGCGCGACCGACCGGCCCACGGCTCATGAAGACGTTGTGTCCCAACCGTCCTTTGATACCCAAGCGATCCCGTGCGTCTCAGGCATCCTTCACGGCTTCGATTGTCTTCACGACATCGAGATAGACGTTCTCCACCCGGCGCAGACGAAAGCCAGCTTTCTGAACGTTGCCGACAGTGTCCCGATTGAGTTCAGGACCGAGCCGGCTGACGAGCGGCGTCATAAGATCCATGAGAATTCCCAGCGGCCCGATCGCGCTGCGGACATGCTCAAACATGAGGATCTGTCCGCCGGGCTTCAACACTCTACGGAGTTCGCGCAGGCCCGGGATCGGCTTTGGCACCGAGCAGAAAGTACAGGCCGTCGCCACGGTATCGAAAGTTGCCTCGGCGAAATCGAGCGCGCAGACGTCCATTTCGCGCAACTCGATCGACCCCGCATATGCTGCTGCCTTCGGTGCAGCCCGCTCGAGCATCTTGGGGCTGATATCAATGGCGACGACATTCATGTTCGCCGGAAAGAACTTGAAGTCATTTCCCGTACCCGCCCCGACCATCAGCGTTGCGCCGCACATCTTTTCGAAAAGCCGCTGCTTGTGCAGCCCGAGCCTGCGATCGTCAGCGAACGCGAAGAAATCGAGAGTCCGACTTGCCTTGTCCCACTTGTGTTGGGTCTCTTTGTCCATGGCGGTTCTCCCCTAGCTTGTGGCGTCTAGAACGGCACCACGGAGAACCCGGTCATAGATCTTCACGCCGAGCACGACGATCGCTCCGAACACGGCGCCGACCAACGCCGCAGCGTCCAGTGTCGCCGACCCTGCCGCCATCGAGTCGCGCATGGCGAACAACATGCCCCCGTACATCCCGATCAGCGACCCTGGCATCATTGTCTCGAACATGCCGAGAAGCGGTGAAAGAACGAGTCCTAGGATCAAATGGAGAATCATACCTACCGCCGTGCCGATCAGCATGGCGATCACCATATCCATTCCTGGCCAGACAAGAGCGCGCACGACCAACGCCGTCGCAACGCCGATCAGCATTCCGGCGATGTAGTCTCCAATGGCAAACAACATGGTCAAACTCCCTTGTTGCCACGCCCTACGACGTCGACACCTGCCCGCCGTGGCTGCGGGCGACGGCCAGCGAATAAAGTCGAATGGGCTGACTGCGACCCCGTAGGAGATGGGAGACGGGGGCCGCCAACTGCAAATCACGTTCAAGATCGGGCGCAGCGGCAAGGACATCGGCTGAGACCAGGAGTGGTGTGCCGAGATCGGCCGCCAGCCGCTCGATGCGCGCGGCGGTGTTAACAGCATCGCCGACGACCGTGTATTCGAGCCGCTGCTCGTCGCCGAGGGCACCTGCGATGACGTCGCCATAGTGGATGCCGATGCCGATCTCCACAGGCGGCAATCCTTCGGCAAGTCGCGCGCGGCGCCACTCATCGATCACGGAGACGAGCGCGAGGCCGGCGAGGACGGAATTTCGCGCATCATCGCCACACGGTTCCGGCACGCCAAAGATCGTCATGACGCCGTCACCGATGAACTTGTCGATGACACCGTGATGGCGGGCGATCGGCTCGGAGACGCGGCGCCTGTACTCGTTGAGAAAGTCCGCGACCTTGTCCGCTGGCAATCGCTCGGCCAGGCTGGTGAAGCCTCGAAGATCGATGAACAGGATGGCTGCCTTCTGCGCACGGAACGAGCGCGCCGCGTTGCCGCTTTGCGCGATTTCGTCCACGAGTTGCGGGCTGAAGTAGCGGGACAGGTTCTCCCGCAGGTGTGCCTCGGTGATGGCCGTCGTCGATGCCCGCCGCGCCCGAGTCACGGCGACGAACAAGGCGTAACTGGTCAGACCGATCGCCGCGAGCTGCGCGGCATCGGCTGTCAAGGTGCCGGGCGTCCAGGCACCGGCGCCGGTGTGAGACGCCCACAGCCAGAGGACGGTCCAGATCGCGATGAAAAGGCCGCCCGTGTACAAAATGAGGAGCGGCCGGTGGCGTACGGCCGATGTCGCAAGGAAAACGAAAATCAGCAATGCGACCGGAGTGTAGAGCGCGAGCTGCAAAGGCTGGCCATCCATGGCCGAGAGCATGACGAGACAGTGAGTCAAGAACGCCACGTCGAGCGTGGCGAAGAGCCACAGCAGCCAGGGACGAACAAGGCGGCGGCGAGCAAGGACAAGCGTAACCACCGTGATCACCGTCAAGCCACCCAGCGGGATCATCGTTGGATAACCCTGCTCGAAGGTCCCGACGACGCGGTACACCAGCGCCAGTACGAACAGGGCGAGCAGGCGAAGACCGGCAAGAGTCCGCTCGGCGCGTCGCTCGAGCTGGGCAAAGGCACGATCAACTTCTGTACTCAGAGTGCTTTTTGGCTCGGTGATGTAAGCCTCCGGAGTGTGGGGCCAAGCATGGCGCTACGGGCGGCTAACGGGGCAGTGCCGGCATCAAGAGGCTTCCAGATACTGCCATGCGTCGCAAGAAGCGTCGCAATAGCCCCAGTTTTACCTATCTGCCCGTGGACCCGTCACGTGGCCTGGGCACGGCCTTGATCCGACTTCGAGGCTCTCTAAGGAGCCATGTTAGGCGGCCACCTCGAAAGAACAGGCGGTCGACGGGTGTTTCTTTGCGCTCGTCGCAACCTCGTCTGCCTCGACCTGGCTCAGGATCGCATCCAATTGGGCGACGAAGCGCCAGACTTCAATTGCTGAATTTCCGACCAGCCGCATCGCATGCTTCTCATGGCGGTCAACTAGCATCGCGCCGCTATGCATGCCGACGATGTCGTAGCAATTTCCGTTGCGGACGAGTAGTGGCGCCCCGGTGGAGCCTGCACCGCCGGCACAGTCGTGCACGAGTACTTCCCACTTGGAACCCTCGATCGAACATGACGAGTGGACGCTGGGCGCCTGGCCTTGCGCCAGGTCGCTAGAATAGCTGGGCATCAGGATGCGGCCGTGCAAGGATTGTAGCTCGGGCAACGTATGTTCGACGATACCGAGCGGACGAATTCCCGACGGCGCCTCATTGAGTACGAGAATGGCCCAATCCTCGCTGGCATCATGAATCGTTTGTACTTGGCGCTGACGTGTCGAACCAATGGCCGCCACCTTTCCTTCGAAGGTGCCCAGACTGTCTCCACGCTGGTAAGCGGGCTGGAAGATCAGTCTCGACGACAGCGTCGAGCCGTAGATGTCGACAACGCAATGGGCAGCAGTAAGAACGATCCGTGGGTGGAGCACAATCGCCCCAGTACAATCCATCGGCCCAATCAACCGGCCAATAGATCGATAGGGAGGCACGCGCGCACTGACGAGATAGCGATCATCGGGATTCTTGGCGAAGGCCGACGTGCCGTTCGGTTGGCTAGGTCCGGTCCCGAGTGACTGCCCGAGAGATGAGGTAGCTGCCGTAGTTACGCTTGCGAAAAGAGCAAGCGAGAGGAATACGCGAACAATGCGCCGAGGTAACTTCGCGGCCGCCTCCAGGTGCAGTGGACGCAAAACATGGGGAAGCGATGCGCCCAGGGCCCAACCGCACCGAGGAGCCGCAGCCAAGTCGACTTCGTTCGACCCCGGCGTGGCGCTCGATGGTGAGCACGCCAATTGAGCTGGGAATGCCGCGGTTTCGGTCAACGGCGGGCCGTGGCGTGCGGCGCTGAATACAGTCATGCTGAACATGTCCAACCTCCGGCAAGCAAGTTCAGGCGCACGTAGAGATGCGCGCCGGTCAGCCCACGTCTGGAAGGTCAGCGTCTTGGTGGTAGAGGATCGGGCGGCCGTCGCTGGCCTACAAGCGCGGCATCCACGATCGGTTGCCCACGGCGTGCTCGCGCGAGCACGGGCAATTCGATGGGTGACGCGCTGAGAACCGACACGCCCACGGCGCAGGCGGCGGCGCATCCGATCGTCATTTTGCATGGTGCGTCGCCCGCCGGTCGAGCGTGGCCAGCAAGGGAGGCCGCTACCGTCGCGGGTCCGATGTCGGCGAACGAGGCCGTTGGCGTGCGCGCAAATCCCGGCGTTCCCGCTGCCATGACGGCAAGACAGGCGACAAGCATGGAAAGCCAGCACGATCGCCTCATAAGAGCGATATTGCGCCTCCGATGCCGGCCTGCCAACACCGCATCTGGGGCCCCTTCGGTCTAAGGCGAGGCATGCGAGGCGCCCATCGCCTCGACCGTCAGCTCGACCTCGATGCGTCCGGCCTTTTCGAAGACAAGGGTGACGGGCACCAAGACGCCCTGCTTTAGCGGGCCCTTCAGTCCCATCATCATGAGGTGAATGCCACCGGGCGCCAGCGTCACGCTCCCGCCAGCGGGGATTTCCAGGCCTGTCTCGACCTTCCGCATGCGCATGATATTGCCGTCCATCTTAATCTCATGGACCTGCACGAGGTCGGCCACCGGGCTGGAGACCGAAATCAACCGATCAGGCGCGGCACCGGTGTTGGTGATTTTCAGGAACCCGCCTCCCGCCGGCGCGTTGGGTGGCGTCGCGCGTGCCCACGGGCTGCTGATCTCGAGTACGCCCAGCTTGTAGTCACGAGCTGCCGCAGTGGCGCCGCAGAGAGCCGCCAGTGAAAGCGGCAGCAGGATACGTCGTTTGATCATGGCGAGTTCCTCTCTGATAAGAATCCAAATTGCATGGGTTATTTCATTTGCATAGCCCCATGCACGGCCGGCGCAAGCACGCTCACGATGGTGACGATCGCGAGGCCGAGGGCCAACTCGATGCGCGCATTGCGGTCGAGACGGTGCACGGCCTCCGAGTTCGGCAGCTGCGGCGTCAGCCGCAGGCGGTTGACGGCGGCGATCGCCACCATGGCAATGAACAGCGCGATCTTCCGTAGTCTGTCGCCATCAAGGCGTGGAGACTCCTGGCGAGCATTCAAGTGTTGAAGAGGCCGGTCGCCAGCAGTGTGCCCACGCTCGAGAGGCCGAGCGTCGAAAACCGTCGCGTCGCGGCCGGCAGCGCCGAAATGAGGCGAGATTTGTATGTCGCATTGCCAGCACGAACAGCAGCGACAGCGCCAGCAGGCCGCCTATCCAGACGCCGGCGGCGACGAGATGGAGGACGTCGGCGGTCCGATGGATGTCGCCTGCAGGCGCCGGTGATCCGGCCGCGTGGCCCGACCATGCCAGGGAGCCCATCAGGCTGAGCGCCACCGCGGTCGCTGCGCCGCGGTTGGGATTACCGAAGCGGGCCACGCGCTGGGACACGTCGAGCCGTCGGCCAGCGTCGTTTGGTATGATTCGCCTACGACGGCAGTGCTGCCTAATCGTGCTGTCCCTCGATCGTCTACCTTTGCTCCGACGCGCACCGGGAGCAATGGCAACTCGCACAGGCTCGCCGTCGAGTCGGTGTGCGATTCGCGATGGATGAGGCCCTTGAAGTCGGCCGCGCCATCTTTGGTCCCGTGCTTGTGGAGGCAAGAGTGGCAGAATCCTAAACAGTGTGTGCGGTAAGAGGTGGCTCTAGCGAGGAAATGGGACGGTAGTCCAATCGGAAACGCTAAAAAATCGCGTAACGTCGGTCAAATAGTGACCACCAAATGAATGTCGGTCTCGGTGATTATGGGCCCCCAATTGAACCTACTTCGCAATGCCTTCGGTGTGATTGCGGCCGCCGAGAACTGCCGCGCGCGGCGGCTCAGAGGAAGTGAGCAGACTCCTGCGGCGCTGGTACGCTCCACATCTCACGTTCTGAGGGCGTAGTGCCGGTCACAGCCGGCCCGCGCTGGACATCCCAGGACAACCTGGCGCCAAATCTCAGAGTGCTCCAGGCAGTACGTAGTTCTCACTTTCATCTATGGCGGGACGCCACAACGGATTCGAACTCCATCACTGCGGCAAGCGTGATGCTCTTCCTCGATCGTGTGTTTTGTGCGACGGGAAGGAGCAGCCTGCTTTCGCTCCATAGCGATCAGCTTCCAGAGACGTGTACGATTGACGAATCGAGACTTATTCGCCCCAATGCCCGCGTCGCCCGGGGCAAGTAGGCCCAGCCGCCTTGTCCAAGCGGAAGACCTGAATCGCGCTTCCGATCATAATCCATGCGCAACGGACACTCCCCATGCCTGGCGTAGTGAGGCGTCGCACCAAGCGCGGATACGGCCGACCTTCCCGGCCAGCCAATACGACGACCCTCGCGGGGGCCGGGCCTCGGCATTCGAGCGCAACATCCTTCGCTAGCGGGCTGCGGAAGCCACCCCCTACCTCTTCTACGCCAAGGAGGTCCGTCACTTCATGCTGACGGACGTTCACCGTGGCGCCATCCGGCGGCCAGGCAACGCGATTGGGGAAACGTCCGACGAGAAGCTGCAATGCATGTTTGCCGATCTGGTGCGGGATGCCAATGAGGCCAAGCGGCTGCCGATGCAAGATGCAGAGGCGTTTCGGCGTATGTTCGCAAGCGAGCGGCGGCAAGGTAAGAAGCTCAAGGTGGCCTTGGCCTACTCGGTGATGACGGCATGCTCACCGAATCGGAGGCGGCCGACCTCAGGGCGCTGCTGGACCTTCGGAATGATATCGCCCACCGAATCCACTTGGTGATGTCCGACATCAGCCGGAATTACTGAGCGATCGACCGCGTCGCGTATGCCGCTCCGACCTACAGGGCCGAGGCGCTGGAGCGATTGCGAGCTTTCCTGTACTCATTGGAAAAGCGTGCGCGCGGCCAACTCTTTCTGACTCTGTCGGTAGATCGCATGTTGTTCGAGTTCGCCGAACACGCTTTCGAGCAAGACCTCAAGCGACTGGATCGTCTCATCACGAGGCAGATCGCCCTCGAGCGCGAGCGCTAGGAGCGATCAACGCGGAGCTCGATCTGCGACGCACGGAGCTTGTCGCTGACCTCTCGCCGCGTTTTCCCGCCAATCATCGGCTTGGCCGGCAAGGCTACGGGGATGACTACATCCCCGCCACAGGGCATCTCACGAGACGTGGCGCCGAGATCTGTTACCGACTCTTCAACTTGGGCAAGAGCCCGATGGCGGTTGCCTATCTGATGGGGATGACCCTTCGGTCGGCCGAACGCCGCTAGCACAGCTGGGCCGAGGCGGGTGGTCTTCAACGTATACGAGCCAGTCGACCGCTTCGATGCGACGCCTCCCCTGAGCTAATGCCGCCGAGTCGGCGCCCGCCTGCGAACGATGTCGGCTGCCATTTCCGGGAGGGCGCCGAGGCGTGCGATGGTTTGCTCCGGCTTGCAGCGGACGACGGGGCCTCGCTGCGGCGTCGAATCCGGCGTAAGGTCGAGGGCGGCATTCGCGCGGCACGCTCGGTGCCAGGCCTTGGCCTCAGCCAAACCGCCCAACTGTTCTGTAGCGAGCTCGTGCTGGGCCGGCCTGCCAATGGTTGTCGAAGAGGTCAAAAGGGCTGAAGCGGGTCATCGCTTGAGCATGGACCCGATCATCTGGGCTACTAAGTCGCTATATTTAGCTGATTTAACTGGTTCCGACCGTCGTGTTGTAGCCCTCGAAATTGGATCTTGAATGTCTGAAAATCAGACATTACATTGTGACTCGCGTCCTAGAAAGACACATCCATGACCGTCGGAACCCTCGCTCCTCCTCTCGCCCCATTTCCTTCGGCTGCGATCAGCACGAGTTTGCGGAGCGAGCTCATCCAAGCGGTGAAGGATGAAGCCTCAATCAAGGGCATCGCCTTGCCGACATCGGACATCGACATCGCCAAGGCGGCCTTCCAGGTAGACTCTCTCGTCGTCGTTTCGATCCTGTGCGTGGTTGAACCGATTGTCGGCTTCGAGCTGCCTGAGAGCGTCGTGCGCACCGGCGGCTATGGATCGGTGGACAGCGCGCTCTACCAGCTGCTGCCCCGGATCGAAGCGCAGTGGAAGAAGCATAAAGGAGGCAAGCCATGACCGAGCTGGCACTTCGGCAAGAAAGCGACGAGGGGGAGCGCCGACGGCTGGGGGATCGGTTGCGCGAGGCGCGCAAGTATCTTGGCCTCAAGCAAGAGGAAGTTGCGACCTATCTCAAGATCCCGCGGACGGCGCTCACCGATATCGAGAACGGCCAGCGCCGCGTCGAGGTGATTGAGTTGACGCGGCTTGCCAAGCTCTACCGGCAACCAGTTGCGTTCTTCACCGGTGAAGACGAGGCGTCGGCGACTCTCCCGGTCGATGTCGCCCATCTCGCGCGCCGCGCGGCCGATCTGTCGCCAGAAGATCGCGATGAGCTTGGCCGCTTCGCCGAATACCTGCGCGCGCGAGCGCGTGCCGGGCAGGGCTGACCCTCATGGCGGCGGCGGATTACTCGGGCGCGGTGCGAGCGGGAACGATGGCGGCCGCGCGGCTCCATCAACGTCTCCACCTGCGTCAGGTCGTCGAGGCCAGGGGTGGAAATGTCGACGTCTTCGGCGCCATCCAGGTCATCGACCTCCCGCTTTTGCTGCGGCCGCTCCAGGGCTTGCTTGGTGCCTATCTGAGCGATCCGACCCCCGGCGTCCTCGTGACGACACGCCGACCGATGAGTATCCAGCGCTTCACCGCCGCGCACGAACTCGGTCATTTCGAGATGAAGCACCAGCCGAGCCTCGACGATGAAAGCATCCTGCGGCGCATGACCCTGACCGGGGCGCCGGCAGAGGATTTTCAGGAGGTCGAAGCAGACGCGTTCGCGGTGGGCTTCATGATGCCCCGGTGGTTGATCCAGTGGCATGCCATCCGGCAAGGCTGGACGGTCGAGGATTTCCGACGCCCTAACCGGGTCTACCAGCTCTCGCTTCGGATTGGGGCGAGCTACGAGGCGACATGCTGGACCCTCGTCCGCCATCGTCTGATCCAGGCGCCGCTCGCTCGTGAATTGCTCCAAACGCAGCCCCGCGCGCTGAAGATTGCCCTGCTTGAGGCCTACAAGCCGCACGATTATCGCGGCGATGTCTGGCTCCTGACAGAGCGCGACGCTGGAACGCGCATCGATGGCAGTCGCAACGACCTGTTCGTGTTGCGGCTCGAGGAGCATAGCGGCGGCGGCTATCTGTGGGACATTGATCAGCTCAAGGCGAGCGGGTTCGCGATCGTCCGCGACGAGCTCGAGGCGATCGACGGCGACGGAGTCGGCGGGCCGGTCGTGCGGCGCGTTACCGCGGCACCGGAGGAGACACATCGCGGATCGCTCCAGATCGAAGAGCGGCGACCTTGGGATCCTGAGCCTCCACTGTCGCGGCTCAATCTCGACTTCGACCTGACGGGGCCGGAAGAGGAAGGCCTGTCGCGCGCCGAGCGGCGGAGGTTGCTCGAAGCCGCATGACCGTGATTGTCGTGTTGAAGGACCTGCAGCCGCTGTTCGGCGAGACGCGTGACCAGGGGCCGCGGCCGACCTGCCTCGCTTTCGCGGGCAGCGATGCGCATGCGGCCCTACGGCCGGGGTGGACGCCGTTGTCGTGTGAGTTCGCCTTCTATCATGCGCAGCGGCGAACTGGACGTCCGCCCGGCCGGGGCGCGTTGCTTTCGGCGATGCTCGAGGCGCTGCGAAACGACGGACAGCCCGCGGAAGGCGGCTGGCCATATCTGGCCGCGACGCCGAGCGACGTCGCGTCCTGGATGCCGCCCCACAATGTCGGACCGCTATTCGGGCGCGCTGGCGAAGGGCGTAATCCCTCGCTCGACATCATCATCCAGGAACTTGACGGTGATCGCCCCTCGATCCTTCTGCTGATGCTGTCCCGCGCCTTCTATGCGCCCTCAGCCCAAGCCGTGATCCACCCGGCTGTCGGCGAGGAGCCTGATCCGGCGCGCCGCCATGCCGTCATTGCCGCCGCTCACGGAACGGTCGATGGCGAGCGTGCAATTCTGGTGCGCAACAGCTGGGGCGCCAGATGGGGCGCTGCCGGCTATGGCTGGCTTACGGAAACCTTCCTCGCGCCCCGTCTCTTCGCGGCCGCGATATTGACGGAGAATGTCGATGTATCTGCCTGTCCCGTCGCAGCCTGACTGCGCGACCGCGTGGCGCGAGGCGGTCCGCTGGGTCGATGGCGCGCCCGGCCATGAAGCCTACAACGTGGTGATCGACGTGGCCGATCCGACAATCAATGCAACACGCGCACACCCAGGCATCGCCGTCGTGGACGATTTCCTGTTGGCGCATGACAAGTCGGTCGAGACGGTCGCCAATACGATCTTTCCCGCATCGCTGTATTATCGTTACGGGGCGCCAGCGTTCTTCGACGTGTTCAGCACGAAGGTGCTGCCGAAGGTGCGGCGGAGCGGGCGCTGGTCGGGCTACTATTTCGAACGCATGATCGATTTTCCCGTCCCGGCAGGCGAACCGCCGAACCAGCTCTGGGATATCGTCGAGCGCATGCGCAACGACGAGGTGCGCGCGCTCAACAAGTTCGAGCTCTCGCTGTTCGATCCGGTTCGCGATGTCGACAATTCGCCGTATGGCGGTCAGTGCCTCAGCTTCATGAGCTTCAAGGTCGTGCCCGGCACGACGCGCACCCTGACGCTGACGGCGATGTATCGGAATCACTTCTATATCGAGAAGCTGCTCGGCAACCTGATCGGACTTGGCCGGCTGATGGCTTTTGTCGGCCGTGAAACCGGCCTCCAGGTTGGCGCGCTCACTGTGATTTCCACACACGCTGAGATCGACAAACCCGATCGCGCACGCCGCGGCGAAATCGCGACAATGCTCGCCCGGTTCGATCAGGCGGCGGGAACAGCCCTCGCAGCCTGACCAAACGGCAATTCCGGTGTCGCTTCATCCCGAACAGGCTCATCGACGCCATAAAGGGCGTACACGCCGGAGATGAATTCTGCCTGTCCACCATAGCTCGGATGCCGGACCATGGTGACCGGAATGTCGATCGCCGCAAGCGCCAGGCCGGCGTCACGGCCAATCGCGACGATGCGGCGTGGTGCAATCATCTCGACCAGTGCCATCAGCAGCGGCCACGTTGCATCGCGCTCGGACCGGCTATGGCAGCGATTCGACATCGGATCGCCAGCTTCGTGGGGATGGAGTGGAAACACGTTCCACAAGACGACCGGGGCGTCAATGCGTTTGAGCACGCTCCATATGATCGCGGCGGTGCGCTCAGCGACGATCGGCCCACGGGTTGCGCGATCAAGCGTGATGCCGCCGAGCAGCGTGCTGGCCGAAGCAAGATGCACCTCGTCGGTTAAGGGAACGCCGGTGCGGCGGCCGCCACGGTAGCCAAGATCCCGGGCGATCCACATCGTGTCGACATGGCTGTCGAGCGCGGCTTCGAGGCACTGTGTGAGGTTGCGCTTGCGCACGCGGGGTGCGTCAGAGCGGTCGTGGATCGGGCAGCTATCGCGATAGGGGTTGAAGACCGCTGGTAGGCGTGTGTTGGCAAGCGCGGACGCGAAGGATCGGGGCGTTTTCATGGGAGGGGCTCAATGGAAAGCTGGCGATTGTTAATGTCAATTCGGACGCGTCCCCGGCGGTGCTCACGCAGGAAGCGGAATGCTGTATAGCCCTGTAGGATCGCCTCTTCCCAGAGCCAAAGCGGGCAACGTTCCGCTTCGTAGCCTGCGACGAACTGGCGGACATGCTTGAGGAGATCGAAGGGCAGACCGCCACGCTTCATGTTGGCAAACAGATCGAGCTCGATCGCTTGACCGAAGATCCAGGTCGTAATGCCCTCCTCGATCAGTGTCGCACGGGCGCCGTCTTCGGCATCGTCGATCTTGGGGTCTGATTTGCGCTTGAGACGAAACAATGCCCGGATCACCGGCGACCAGGTCAGCACGGCGACATGGGCGTAGTGAAAGACGTCGTGAAAGCGATAGTCGTCGGCATTCATCGCGTTATCGGTGAGACGGTCGCCGATATTGATTCCATTGCAGCGCTGGAAGACATAGGTCTGCCCGCGCACCTGCCGTTCGAAGATTTCGATCGTGACGTCGCGCGGCAACCGCTCTTCCGGGTTGGCGTCGACGTCGAGCGCCGGAGGATAGACGCGTTCACGAGGCCAGCGGTCGGCCGTCTTGGCCAGGTTCTTGACGGCCGCCGCCTCGAGCGTGACGCCCGCTTCGTTGGCGGCCTGGATAAGCGTGCGAGTGATGGCGCTCAAGCGGCCGAGCAGGGAGGAGGGGCTGTCGGCGAGACGTCCCGCTTCCTGATCGATGACGAGGAGGCCAACGTTGCCGGCGAGATTGAGGAGGGTGCGCTCGAAGGCGGCCGTGGGCTCGGTGGCTCGAGTCATGATCGCGGGTTGCACGGCAGCCAAGGATAGTGCTTCACCTTTGCTGCGAGCTTCAGCGTGCGGGCCTGGAACTGCCTCGGCGAAAATGTCGGGCAACGCAATTCCACCGCGCGCGGCGACCGTGGACAAATACCAGAGAACGTCGCCAAGCTCTTCGACGACCGCGCCGGCGTAGCCAAGATAGGAAGCGCGATCACGCTGCTTCTTCTTGACCTCGCTGAGAAGGCTGCCTGTCTCGCCGAACAAGCCGAGCAGGGGGAAGCTCAGCGATCCGCCGTCACTCCGCTGGTCGGTTTCCGCCGCGCGAGCAGCATAGTCCCCGATCGTAAGTGGGGAGAAGTCGGGAGACGACATTGTCATCAAGCAGTCACGTCATGGGGACTGCTGCTTTCCGACCCGCTTAACACTTGTGGGCGCGCGTCGGATGATCGGATCGGAAAGCCGCCGCAAGCCGACCTCCTCCTCCGCTGAGCGCGGTTGTCGACAACAGAGACCAGCATGATGCCGAACTCCTTCTTGCAGCCCATAGCATGGCGCAATTTACCGGCCTCTGACAAGCAGAAAGCTTTTATTTCAATATGATACGTTGTATACCTAATGCAGCTACGCAAATGCACGCTACAGTCCGCCCACGGACGCCATACTCCGCAACGGCTGGCACGCCGAAGAGGCTCGCACCACGGCTTGCATTACAGCTCAAGAGGTCGTGGTGGCCGAATCTCGCCAAGCCTTGCCCTCGCCACCACGGAGTATCGCGTGGGGGCGGAGGACATGCTCACGCGCGGCTGCTGGCGCTGGTCGGCCTCTACAAAGCGCTCGGAGGAGGGTGGCAGGGAGGAGCACGCCATGACAAATCAACCGAAGCGACGCGGCATCAGCCTATGCCGAGCCCGGTGATACAAGCGCTGGAATAGGGGGAAGTACGTGTTGGAAGGTGCCGGCGCAGAATTCGTCGTGCTCGGCCAAGGCAAGCAGCAACACTGGACGCCAATAGTTGACGTGGAATTGGTTGAATTCCACCGACGCTTGGCGCTTGAGGTATTCGCGCACACCGTTGGCTCCGAGGGCGCCGAAACACATGTGCAGCGCCGTTGTGTGGCTGCTAAGAGTGGTGTTGATCTCCTGAGCGTAGCGCGCATTTAAGCGTTCGCGGCTCAGCTGATAGGCCAATCGGGCCGCCAGGAGCGCCGGCATTTTGACCGCTGGATTGAGGCTGAATTCAACGACTAGCCCACCATTCTGTACTGTTACTTCGGCACGCAGAAACCGCTCCTCCGGAAGCGTTTCGAAATAGGGGTGGATGAAACGTTCGGTGGGATCCGCCGAATCGGCCACGCTCTTGAACTGATTGCGCTCGACACAGAGCGGGATCAGGTTGCGGATATAGATAGCGAGAGGGTGGTAGCTCGCCTTCGGCAGGTGATGATCGAGAGTACGCGGCGCCCCGATACCGCAGATCGGGCAGCGTTCGACGCCCTGCATCAGGCCAGCACGAATTGAGGCCAGACGGCGACCGACCTGCGTGAGTTCGTATCCGTCCTGAATCGTCTTTCGAAGTGCAGCTTCAAGGCCGAGCCCTTTCAGCGAGTCGCTAGGCGAGCCTCTCGCCGCGTCATAGGCGTCGTACAGGGCGATGACCGCGTCGATTTCGGCCTCACTTGCAGGATATCCGTGTTGCTGGCCGTTCCGCTGGTACATTTGAAGCTCGCTGGCGAGTTGTTGGCGCACCAGGTCGCGAGCAGGCAAGGGTAGGATCCTCACGATGGCTGGGCCTTTCGCGCAAGGCCCGCCAACACATACGCGAGCGCCTGTCCGCTCAAGCCCGGCGCAAAGAGGGCGTTGATCTCATCCAGCGATGAAAAGCTCTCGACGAGCAGATCGAGGATCTTGTGATAGTCCGTGGAGGCCGCTGTCAGGCCAAAGGCGTCGTAGGTCAGCGTCCCGACGTTCTCACCGAACGTTTCAAGGCTTGGCGCGAGAACGTCGAAAGCGTCGCCCGTGCGGCGAATGATGCGTACTTGGCGCGCGAGGGTTTCTTGTAAAATCACGGGCGAATGAGTTGCGAGTACCGCAAAGGCGTCTTTCTCCTCGAGCACGATTCGCAATGAAAGCGCTGTACGAGATCGCAATGATCTTCGTGAAACCGACCGACGGCGGCTCGAAGACACCGATCGCCCGGATTTCCGCCGTAGCTCGGTCGGACGGAGCGGCGAAAGCAACACGCGCAATGCGCGACAGCAGCGTGCTCTTACCCGACCCATTACGACCGATAATCGCGATGAGCCGACGCGGGAGCAACGTTTCGTGACCGCTGGGCCCTAAGGGACGGCGCCGGCCGGAATAGAATAAGGGCTCGGGCGTGTCGAAATCGAGCGATACCGGCCGCGCCCAATTGGCGGGGTGGAAGGCGAGTTGCAGATGCAGGTCAGGCAGCGCCGCGAAGTTGCCAGTCAGGATTGCGCGGGCATCCGACAGGTACTCCTCGGGGTTCGGGTTGTCCCGGAAGAGCGATGTCGTCCAACCTCGCTCATTTCGGAACTGCGCCTGAAGTTCCGGCGCGGCGACGACATCCCGTAACACAGCGAGAATCTGGTCGCGCTCGGCCGGCTGAATCTCGTTCAGCCGTTGGTAATAGTCGAGCGACGCACCGACTGAGCAGAAATTCTCTCCAAGGCGATCAAACGTCTGTTGTATTTGAATGCCGTCGGCTGGCGTCTGGCCGCGTCGAAGAATCTTGACTGGCCCGATGAGGGTTGGTCTCTCGCCAGGTTGCTGTTGTCGGTGATAGAGGTGATACAGGGTCTGGAAACTGTAGTCGTTCCAATTGTCCTGCTGCAGGGCAAAAGGTGTGTCCAAGCGTTGGATTTCGCCGCGCCTGGGTGGAAAAATAGCTACCGCCATCACCGCCCCCCTCAATCGCTGGTTAGAACGATCGAGCGTCTAGCATGAAACGTTCGTCCGCCTTTCGTGGGCGTGTGTCGGACGGCACACGGACTCTGACCAGCGACGCGTATGCAACGCCGCGCTAGTCCCTAGGCCAGTACTCTTCTACGCATTGCAGTGAGGGTCGTCATCCCGTGAACGGACCCTCGCAACGTGTCTGGGTGCGCTTCGACGCAGATCAAACTCCTCGTATCGGTCAAAGAGACCTCAGCCCTCTAAGGATCTACAGGTGACACCAATATGAGGACGTTGAATTTCGTGTCGAACGCCTCAGCGAGACATTCGCGCGCATAGCCGTTGAGATCGGTGAGCGACACGAGAGTCGGTGATGTCATGCGACGGCCGAAGGGAAGCACCCGCCCAAGCGAATGTCTCATGGTGATCACCTGATCGGAGGGACGACCGAATTCTCTCTCAAACAGGGGGGACACCTCGATGCGCCGAACTTCCGCCTGCGCGTCCAGCGACGGGCAGAAGGTGATCGGCTCCAGGACATAGACCGCGCAGGCTCGGTCGCTCGTTCGAACGTACTCGCGGCACGACGCATAGACGGACGCCCCGAACTTGCCGGCAAGCTTGATCGGCGTCTTGAGCCCGAACGGGTGGTCCGCCGCCATGACGCGATACCCGTCGCCCTGAAAGAGAACAAACCGAGCGAAGTTGTTCGCCTCTTTCTCAAAGAGATCGGCTATCTCAGGATCGAGCATCTTCTCGCAGTCTTGGAAAATCCGAAACATCTTCCGGTGGGTCGGAAACTCGTGATGCCCCGCTTCATGCAGCTTCAGGAAGTTCTGCTTTGACTTACTGACGCTGTGATCGATGTGTATCAGCTCCTCTCCGGCATCATAGATGCCGAACACCTTGGAGATCGCCGACTTGAGCGCGATGGCGGCGCCCCCGGCCCTTCCGATCAGATAGTTCATGATCTGACGCGGATCGAAGGCGCTGGCGGGAGCCACCCGCAGCTTCGCGGCGTCCAATATGTCTCCGATAGGCGTGGGGTGAACGCCCCACGCGGACGCGCGATCCAGGGCGCGCCGTGCGGCAATCTGCACGGCGCGCAGCTGCTCGGGGTCGAGGGAACTATCGTCCTCCTTAGCCACCGGGTTTTTTCCTGCTCCTGAGATATCCCAGAAACTGAACCAGCTCAGCTTCCTCTTCGGCTGTCAGATTGTGCCCCGCGAACGTCGCGACGCGCCCATGCCGCTGATCCGCAGCACCACGCGAGCGGGTGGGAACGACAAATCCAGCTCGCTCCATCAGATCCTCGTAAGGCACCTCGTACAGCTCGGCGAGCGCGTGCAGAATGTTCGGGTTCGGCTTCTTGATCTGATCGGTTTCGATCTGGCTCAAGTACGCATTCGATACGACCTTGTTCGTCGCCTTCTCTACATCGCGTTGCGAGAGCTCGCGGTCAGTCCGAATCGATGCGAGATACTGTCCAAGCGTGAGCTTCATTTCTGGCCTCACGCTTCTCTTGGCCATGGCACCCTCCTTCGAAGTTCTTGATTCATAAGCAGAATCTGGCGACCGCCGACAAGAATGTCAAGCATGCTTGATAAATGCTTGACGTTCTTTGCATGCCACCCTATCTATGCATCCCCAGCCCCACAGGGGGCGTTCAGAGGAACCAAGATGGA
This sequence comes from uncultured Iamiaceae bacterium, assembly GCA_964446345.1. Lineage (GTDB taxonomy): Bacteria > Actinomycetota > Acidimicrobiia > Acidimicrobiales > Acidimicrobilacustridaceae > CAYUOL01. Next base: position 44,998 of record CAYUOL010000007.1, read on the forward strand.
AACGGCAACCACTGGCGGCCACGGCCGCGACGATCATCTCGACCAAGCGGCGCGCGGCCCCGACGCGGACGGCCGCTATGTCACCACGGTCAACGAGGTGCGGATCAAGTTCTCCGACGCGACCCCGAAGGGAGGTCGCGTCCTGGAGAAGGGCGGCTTCACCCCGCCCGGCGACTTTGTCCTGATCCAGCTGATGCGGCATAGCTCGCGGTCGGTGGGCCTCGACGAGACGGTGGATCTCCGCAGCCCGGGCACCGAGACGTTCCGTGCCTTCAAGAGCGACCGCATCTTCCGCTTCACCTTGAGCCAGCACGGGTACGAGTGGGGCGTCGACAAGATCCCCGAGCCGGAGCTTCGCGCTATCGGGCATGTCGCTGCGGACGAGATCCTCGTCCTGGACCGCGATGGCGACGACGTCGACCTGGGCCCTGACGATGTGCTCCATCTCGGCGGCGCTGGAACGGAGCACCTGCACACCGAGAAGAGGCTCATCACGGTCTTCTACGAGAACGAGCCGCGCCAAATCCCGCGTGGGATCTACACGACCGAGGAGTTGGTCAAGCTGTTCGGTGTCCAGGCCGGCTACATCCTCGAATTCATCAACGAGGAGGGTCAGCTCACCCCGCTCAAGCCCAAGGAGCGGCTGCGCGTGAAGGACGGCATGAAGTTCTTCGAGCAGGTGCCGTGCGGAGGGTCTTCGTGAGCGAGGCCGAGGTCCAGTTCGCGGACGTCAAGGCCATGCATCCCAGCGCCCTCCTCCTCAAGGAGGGCGGCCAGCCCGTCACGCTGCTCCCGGCGTTCGGCTTTTGGGGCGCCGGACGCTCGGAGCGCATGGACCTGCTCCTCCTGCCGTTCAGCCACTCGGGCTATTCCACGCGTCTCTTCTTCGAGCGCAGGATCGAGGGCCGTGGGGACAACTGGATGCAGCACCGGGTCGTCGAGCGCAATTGGTGGGCGCCGTCCTGGAACCACGTCCCCGCCTCGATGCGCTGGCGGCAGATGCTTTCCGCCCACTTGAGGGCCGTGGCATGAACATCCGGTTCAAGATCACGCGCGATCTGCTCACCACCATTCGGGCCGATCTGGCCCGGCCCCACCCGTTTGCCCATGAGCGGGTCGGCTTCATCGCGGCAGGCCTGGCTGCCGCCCACGACGATCTCCTCA
>CAYUOL010000008.1:0-23715 GCA_964446345.1 uncultured Iamiaceae bacterium
AGGAGCACGGCCGGATCGGTCGCGAGGGCGCGGGCCATCGCCAACATCTGCTGCTCGCCGCCGGACATGGTCCCGGCGGTCTGCGTGCGCCGCTCCTTGAGGCGGGGGAAGCGCTCGTAGGCGACCGCCTCGATGTGGGCGAGCGAGGTTCCCGTGAAGGTCATCATCTGCAGGTTCTCGCGCACCGTCAGCGTCGGGAACACCCCGCGCCCCTCGGGCACCGTGCACACCCCGGCGCGGGCGAGCTGGTCCGGCCCCGCACCGTTGACGCGACGCCCCGCCAGGTAGACCCCGCCGGCGGTCGGCTCGACCAGGCCGCTGCAGACGTTCAACGTCGTCGTCTTCCCGGCGCCGTTGGGGCCGAGCAACGCCACGACGGAGCCCTGCGGGACGGCGAGGTCGACGCCGTGGAGCACCTCGATGCGCCCGTAGGCCGCCCGCACGCCCTTCAGCTCGAGCACCGGCGCGGGCTCCTCGCCCCGGTCTTCGACGAGAGCCGCGCCCGGGCCGACGTGATCCATCGGGTCCGTCCCGTCCATCAGTGCCCCACCTCCACCGGCGCACCGAGGTAGGCGTCGATGACCGCGGGGTCGTTGCGCACCTCGTCACCCGTGCCGCTCGCGATCACCCGCCCGAGGTCGAGCACGTAGATGCGATGGCACACGCCCATCACCAGCTGGATGTCGTGCTCGACGAGCAGGATCGCCAAGCCCTCCCGTGTGAGCTGTTGCAGCAGGGCCGCGAAGCTCTCGGTCTCGTCGGCGTCGAGACCGGACGCGGGCTCGTCGAGCAGCACCACCTTCGGGCGCGTGACCAGCGCCCGCGCCAACTCGACGAGCCGGGCCTGGCCGGTCGTCAGCACGTCGGCGCGGGTGTCGACGAAGGGCCGCAGGCCGACCAGCTCGATCACGTGGTCGACGCGCTCGTCGACGGGGGCCTGCGTCGCCGCGAAGCTGCGTTTGATCTCGGCGGCGACCTGGAGGTTCTCACGGGCGGTCAGGCTGCCGAAGAGCTCGATGCGCTGGAAGGTGCGGGCCATGCCTCGCTGGGCGCGGTCGTGCGGCGCGAAGCCGGTCACGTCGATGCCGTTGAGCAGGACCCGGCCCGACACGGGGCTCTGCAGGCCGGTCATGACGTTGAACAACGTGGTCTTGCCGGCGCCGTTGGGGCCGATCAGGCCGGTGATCCGGCCGGCTTCGACGTCGATGTCCGCGTCGATGACGGCCATGTGGCCGCCGAACTTCACGCTGACGCCCAGCGCCTCGAGCACGCCCACGTCAGGGCACCTCCGTGCGCTGCGGCCGTCGGTCGCCGTCGCGCGCCAGGCCGGTCTGGTACGCCCAGCTGGTGCGCTCGACCCCGGTCCAGGATGCCGCCGCGCCGGAGCGCAACGCCGCCGCGCTCTCCTCGTCGAGCCGCAGGCCTCGATCTATCAGGACGAGATCGTCCGCGGTGAAGGGCCGGTCGAGCCCGAGCGACTCGAGGTCGATCGACTGCACGAGCGACGTCGGTGACGGCTCGGCGCTGCGCTCGCCCTCGGGACGCTGGTAGCGCTCGTAGGCCCGCTTGAGCCGCACCGAGATGTCGTTGACGGCGCCGTTGGGGTTGCGACCGAGGCTGATGCCGATGAACGCCGGGGCCAGCAGCAGCAGGTCCTGCACCACCACCTTCCCGTCGACGCCCATGAGCTCGAAGGTCGGGACCTTCTTGGCGATGATGCCCAGCGAGGCGAAGAGCAGCCCGCCGAACAGCGAGCCGCTGACCAGCGCGATGCCACCCGCCACTGCGAGCAGCAGCACCGGCAGGTTCTGCAGGGCGTTGAAGTCGTCGACCTGCGCCTGCGTGTTCACCCCGGCGAGCAAGGCGCCGCCCAACCCGGCGATCGCCGCCGAGAGGATGAACACCTGCATCTTGGTGACGGTGAGGTTCATGCCGAGCGTCGCGCACGCCGCAGGGCTGTCCTTCATCGCCTGCAGCCGGCGGCCGAACGGGCCCAGGCGGACGAAGATCACGCCGGCCCCGACGACGCTGAACACCACGGCCAGCAGGATCATGTAGGTGCGCGGCTCGGCGAACGAGACGGGCCCGATGTGGAGGCGCTCCACGGGCATCGATCCGGCCTCGACGATCGCCTTCTGCGTGAACACCACCTTGTCGACGAAGTACGAGAACGCGAGCGTGGCCAGCGCGAGGTAGATGCCGCGCAGGCGCAGCGCCGGCAGCGCGACGAGGGCGCCGACGAAGCCCGAGACGACCACCGCCAGCAGCAGCCCGATCGGCGAGCCGTCGGCGCCCCAGTGCGCCATCGTGAACGCGCCGATGCCGGCGAAGCTCATCTGCGCGAGCGAGATCTGCCCTCCGTACCCGGTGAGGGGCACCAGCGACAGCATGATCAGCGCGATGGCGAGCCCGCGGCTCCAGCCGATCAGGTCCCCTTCGCCGAGCAGGCCGGACACCACCGCCACGACGGCGATCAGCACCCCGAAGCCGATGAGCGAAAGCCGCCACGTGGGGCGCGGCACGCTCTCCCGGGAGCGCTGCAGACCGTGGGTGCGCAGCGGCGCGCTGGGCAGCACGAGCAGCGTGATGAAGAGGATGATCACGGGGATCGCGAGGCGCAACGGCGTGGTGAGGTCGTAGCCCGCGGGCAACCAGCCCGGGTTGTCCTTCAGGTAGCCCTGCGCGTACGACTGGGTCAGCCCGAGGATCACCGCGCCGAGGAAGGTGAGCGGGAGGCTGACGAGCCGGCCCACGACGGCGGCGGCGTACGCGTTGACGACGAGGAACGTCAGGGCCAGCACCTCCAGCCCGAGCCGCTCGGCGACGAGCATGCCCGACAGGGCCGCGAGGGAGCAGCCGAGCGCCCAGCTCATGGACGACGCCCGGCTCGGCCGGGCTCCGTTGAGCCGCGCCAGCGAGCGGTTGTCGACCACCGCGCGCATCGACACGCCGGCGCGGGTCCCGTAGAGGAACAGGCGCAACCCGACGGCGACGGCCACGGCGATCACGATCGCGGTCAGCTGGTGCCACGTGACGCCGGCGCCGAGGATGGTCACGCGGTTGGCCCCGAAGAACGGCTCGACCGAGTACGACCGCTTCGGGTTCCAGATGATCGGCGCGAGCGCGATCAACCCGAACAGCAGACCGATGGACACCACGGTCTTGGTCACCTCGGAGACGCCCTCGAGGCCGCGCATGATGACGCGGTCGATCAGGATCCCCATGCCCGGCCCGACCACGACGAGCACGACGAGCACCGCCGGGATGACGGGCCAGCGCCACCCGACGCGCAGCTGCCAGTAGGCGAAGGCCCCGATCATCCCGATCGCGCCGTGGGCGAAGTTGAAGATGCCGGTCGTCGTGTAGGTCACGACGAGCCCGCTGGCCGCGACGGCGTAGATCGCGGCCAGGACGAGCCCGAAGATCGTGAACTGGACCAGGTCCTGCACCGGCCTCAGCCCTTCTTCTTCGCGCCCTGGTCGAACGTGCCCTTGAGCTGGTACGAGGCGTTCTCGGGGCACGCCATGCCCTTGCCCTTGGCGTACACGTCGGGGTCCTTGTCCTGCAGCGGGTACGCCCGGCGGAAGCCGGGCACGTCGATGTCGACCTTCATCATGATGAAGCACGAGCTCGGCACGTTGTTGCCCGGGTCGGTGGTGCCGTGCAGGCCCCCACCGTTCCACTCGTGCACCTTCTTGAGCTCGGCGTAGAGCGTCTCGCGGGTGAGGTTGTCGCCGGCGGCCTTCGCCGCCGTGGCGAAGAGCAGGCCCGCCGAGAACGCCTGGACCCCGAGCTCCTCCGGGTCGGCGTCGGGGACGTACTGCTTCAGGATCTCGAGGTACTGCTGCATGGCCGGGTTGGCCTGCGCCTCCTCGAAGGGCCACACGGTGAGACGCACGAACGTGTTCGTCGTGTCCGCTCCCTGCTCCTTGGCCGACGCGGGGTACTTCGAGTTGTAGAAGTTCGTCTCGAGCTCGGTGACCTCAGGGTGGTAGCTCTGCGCCGCCATCTCCTTCTGCAGCGGCACGATCTCCTCGAAGGACGACGTGAGCGTCATGTACCGCACGTCCTGGTTCTTCATCGAGACGACGATCGGACCCCAGTTGGTCTCGTTGATGTTCGCGGACTGGCGCATGACGAACGTGAAGCCCACCGACTCGTAGGCCTCGACCAGACGCGCCGCCTGGTCCTGCGTCGTCGGCACGGCCGAGTAGATCGACGACGACTTCGGCGGCGCGTTGGGGAAGGTGGCCTTGACCCACTGCGCCGTGCCGGTCTGGTACCGACCGAGCACGTTCGGCAGCGGCTGCACGGTCAGGTCGGCGCCGACCGCCTCGGGGTTGACGACGGCCGCAGGGATGTTGGGGATGCCACAGTCCACCTGGTCCTGCGCGCCGAGCTGGTCGAACACGCCGATGCCACCGACCAGCGCGAGCGAATCGGAGCAGGCCTGCACGACCATGTCCTTGTACTTCGTCAGCGCGGCATCCTTCAGGTCGACCACGAGCTTGCGGCCGTTGATGCCGCCGAAGGAGTTGCACCAGTCGGCGAACGCCTTCATCGAGTCGTGCACGCCCTTGTTGAGCCCGGGCTTCAACCCGCCCGGGTCCGCGATCGTCGACACGTGGATCTCCGACGCCGTGACACCCGGCGCCGCCGCGCCGCCGGTGGCACCGCTGCTCGCCACCGCACCGGCGGGCCCGCAGGGGTTGGCGAGGCTCCCGAAGACGTTCGCCGCCGCCGTCGAACCGCCCGGAGCGCCGGGCGGCGAGATGCCCGACCCGCCGCCGGTGTTGACGAGCGCGTCCCCACCCAGCCCGCCGTTGCCGATCGCATCGGACTCGGCCTTGACGCGGGTGCCGCAGCTGGTCGTGAGCAACGCCAGCACGACGACGCCTGCCATCACTCTGCCCACGGCACGATGCTCCACGAAGCCCCCACGGCGCTGAAGAACAGGCGAACGGTAGTCCACCCACAAGCGACCCCATCGTTCGAAGCCCCACCGCCGCACCGCGCCGGAGGGAGCCCACCACCCGAGGGATCGAGAAAACTGACGACCCGTCAGGTTTAGCACCGAACGCGGCGAGATGTCACTCGTCGGACGGCGGGCCGCAGGGCGCCGGTCAGGCCACGGCCCCGCCGGCCCGCAACGCCGCGACCTCCTCCGGACTGAACCCCGCCTCCGCGAGCAGCTCGGCGGTGTGCTGCCCCACCACCGGCGGCGGCCGGTGCAGCTCGGCCGGCGTCCGGTCGAAGCGCGGCGCGGGCGCGGGCTGGGGCACGCCGTCGAGATCGACGTAGGTGCCGCGGGCGGCGAGGTGCTCGTCATCGAGCACCTCGGTGAAGGGCAGGACGGGGCTGACGCAGTTGTCGTCGTCGGCGAACACCTCCAGCCACGCGGCGCGCGACCGGCGGCGGAACACCTCGGCGAAGCGCTCGCGCAGCGCAGGCCAGGCGGCCTCGTCGTGCTGGTCGGGCAGGTCGGCCGGGTCGAAGACGAGCCCGGCGAGCAGGTTCGCGTAGAACTTCGCCTCGATCGCCCCGACCGAGATCCAGGTGCCGTCGGCGCACTCGTAGACGTCGTACCACGGCGCGCCCGAGTCGAGGAAGTTCGTGCCGCGCTCCTCGTGGAAGTAGCCGAGGGCGTAGGCCGGCACCATCGCCGACGCGAGGATCGCGGCGCCGTCGACCATTGCGGCGTCGATCACCTGACCCTCGCCAGAGCGGTCGCGCTCGTGCAGCGCGCAGGCCACACCGAACGCGAGCAGCATGCCGCCGCCCCCGAAGTCGCCGAGCAGGTTGAGCGGCGGGGTCGGGGGCTGACCACGACGGCCGATGTGGGCCAGCGGGCCGGCGAGCGCGATGTAGTTGATGTCGTGCCCGGCCCTCGCGGCGAGCGGGCCGGTCTGGCCCCATCCGGTCATCCGCCCGTAGACGATGCGCGGGTTGCGGCCGCGCACGACGTCGGGCCCGAGCCCCAGGCGCTCGGCCACGCCCGGGCGGAAGCCCTCGATGAGCACATCGGCTCGCTCGGCGAGACGCAGGACCGTCGCCACCCCGTCGGGGTGCTTGAGGTCGACCGCGATGCTGCGCCGTCCGCGATCGAACACGTTGCCCTTGGCCGAGCTCGGCTCGGCGCCGACGGCGCGATCGGCTCGGTGCACCACGATGACGTCCGCGCCCATGTCGGCCAGCAGCATCGCTGCGAACGGCGCGGGCCCCAGCCCCGCGAGCTCGAGCACCTGCACCCCTTCCAGCGGACCACCCATGCGCTCCCCTCCCCGATCTCTGCGGCCGCCGACGTGGTCCAACAGCCGATCCACAGCCGATCCACGACCGATCCGACGGACGCTCGCCGTCCCGTCCGCACGACGGCCGTGCCAGGATCCGACGATGAAGATCGACACCGTACTCAGCGCGCCGCTCCCGGCGGTCGGGGACCAGGCCGAGGAGCTCGCCCGCCTCGGGCTCGACGGCGTCTACACCTTCGAGAACGCGCACGATGTCTTCTTCCCGTTGCTCGAAGCGGCGCGGCGCACCGATCTCTTCGTCTACTCCAACGTCGCCATCGCGTTCCCCCGCAGCCCGATGCACCTGGCCCACGCGGCCTGGGACCTGCAGGGGCTCTCCCAGGGCCGCTTCGCGCTCGGGCTCGGATCGCAGGTCAAGCCGCACATCGAGCGGCGGTACGCCGCGTCGTGGCACGCACCCGTCGGCCGCATGCGCGAGATGATCCAGGCGATCAAGGCCGTCTTCGCGTGCTGGCAGAACGACGAGCCCCTCGACTTCCACGGCGACCACTACACGCTGACGCTCATGACCGCGGCGTTCGACCCCGGCCCGCTCGAGTGGGGTCCGCCGCCGATCTGGGCCGGCGCCTTCGGCCCGCAGATGACGCGCATGGTGGCGGCGCACGCCGACGGCCTGCTGGTGCACCCCTTCCACACCGAGGCGTTCCTGCGTGAGCACACGGTGCCGCTGATGCACGAAGGGTTCGCACGCGCCGGTCGCACGAGCGACGGCTTCGTGCTCGGCGTCGACGCGATCGTCTGCGCGGGGCGCGACGAGGCCGAGGTCGAGTCCGCCGAGACCGGCGTGCGCTGGCTGCTCGCGTTCTACGGATCGACCCCCGCGTACCGCCCGGTGCTCGACCACCTCGGGCAGGGCGAGCTGCAGCCCGAGCTCAACGCGCTCTCGAAGCAGGGCCGCTGGGACGAGATGGCCGGCCTCATCGACGACGACCTGATCACGGCCATCACGCTTCGCGGGGGGCCGCGCGAGGTCGCGCAGCAGATCCGCGAGCGCTACGACGGCGTGGCGGACCGGGTGGCGCTCACGTTGCCCTACGCCGCCCCGAGCGACCTGATCGCCGAGATCGTGGACCACACCGTGGGTTGAGCGCTGCGCACCAGTGGGTCGACCGGCCCGGTGACGCTGCCCGATCGACGCGACTAGAATCGGTTCTAGTTTTGCGACCAGGGGGAAGCACATGGAGCTGCGCGACGTCGATCTGACCGATCTGGAGGCCTTCCAGGCCGGCCTGCACCACGAGATGCTCGCCACGCTGCGCCGTGAGGATCCCGTGCACCTCCACGAGGACCCGGCGAACGGCCAGGGCTTCTGGTGCGTCACCAAGCACGCCGACCTGGTGACGGTGAACCGCGACGCGGCGGTGTTCTCGTCCGCCGCCCACGGCATCAACATCCCCGACATCGGCGACGAGCAGGCCGGGGTGCGGGACATGATGCTGTACATGGACCCGCCGCGGCACACGCGGTACCGCAAGCTGGTGAACAAGGGCTTCACCCCGCGGATGATCGGGCTCATCGAGGCGCACCTGCGGGCGAAGGCCACCGCCATCGTCGACAACGTGATCGAGGACGGGAAGGCAGACTTCGTCGAGGACATCGCCGCCGAGCTCCCGCTGCAGGCGATCGCCGAGCTGATGGGCGTGCCCGTCGAGGACCGCAAGCAGCTGTTCGTGTGGAGCAACACGATGATCGGCTTCGACGACCCCGAGTTCCAGGGTGACCGGTCGTCGGGCATGGCCGCGGCCGCCGAGATGTACATGATGGCGAACTCGCTCGCCGCCTCCCGCCGCGAAGAGCCGCGCGACGACATCATCACGACGCTCATCAACGCCGAGATCGACGGCGACAAGTTGAGCGAGACCGAGTTCGACCTCTTCTTCCTCCTGCTCGCGGTCGCCGGCAACGAGACGACGCGCAACGTGACCGCCCACGGGATGCGTGCGCTGATCGAGAACCCCGAGCAGATGGCCAAGCTCGTGGCCGATCCGAGCGAAGAGCGCATCAACCGCGCCGTCGAGGAGATCCTGCGCTGGGCGACGCCGGTGCTCTACTTCCGGCGCACCGCGCTGAGCGACTACGAGCTGCGCGGCCGCCAGATCAAGGCCGGCGACAAGGTCATCATGTGGCACATCTCCGCGAACCGCGACGAGGAGGTGTTCGAGGATCCCTTCATCTTCGACGTCGACCGTTGGCCGAACGACCACATCGCTTTCGGGGGCGGTGGGCCCCACTTCTGCCTGGGCGCCAACCTCGCCCGCATGGAGCTGCGCCTCATCTTCCGCGAGCTCGTGACCCGCCTGCCCGACATCCAGCTCGACGGCGACATCGAGGTCCTGCGGTCGAACTTCATCGGCGGCATCAAGCGCATGCCCGTGCGTTGGACCCCCGCCCCCCGATCCGCCCCCGCCCCCCTCACCGCAGGAGTCTGAACATGGACCTCGCCGCCATCGACCTCATGGAAGACACGTGGTCGACCGACGTCCCCCACGAAGCGTTCGCCACGCTGCGCCGCGAGTCGCCGGTGCACTGGCACGAGCTCGAAGGCGAGAAGGCCCCTGGCTTCTGGGCCGTCACGAAGCACGCCGATGTGCGAGCGATCAGCCGCGACACGCAGACGTTCTCGTCCGAGCACATGGGCACGTTCATCGCCGACCCCACGCCCGAGGGCCTCGCGCTCATGCGCATGACGCTGCTCAACATGGACCCACCGCGGCACAACCGCTACCGCCGGCTGGTCAACCGCGGCTTCACGCCCCGCATGATCCGCGCGCTCTACCAGCAGATCGACGAGCAGGCGACGAAGATCGTCGACGCCGTGTGCGAGAAGGGCGAGATCGACTTCGTCGAGGAGATCGCCATGAAGATGCCGGCACAGGTGATCTGCGACATGCTCGGCGTGCCCGAGGAGGACCGCAAGCAGGTCGTCGAGTGGTCGAACACGATGGTCGGCTTCGACGACCCGTACTGGATGAACACCCCCGAGGCCGGTGAGCTCGCCGCGGCCGAGATCTACGGCTACTGCGACCAGCTGGCGGCCGATCGCCGGGCCAACCCCCGCGACGACATCATGACGGTGCTCTGCGGCGCCGACGTCGACGGCGAGTCGCTGACGCCCGAAGAGCTCAACATGTTCTTCGTCATCCTCGTGATCGCCGGCAACGAGACGACGCGCAACCTGATCTCGCACAGCGTGCGGGCGCTGATCGACCACCCCGAGGTGGCCCAGCAGCTGCGCGACGACCCCAGCCTGTGGGACACCGCCGTGGAGGAGTTCCTGCGGTGGGGCACGTCGATCCACAACTTCCGCCGCACCGCCATGGTCGACACCGAGATCCGTGGCCAGGCGATCAAGGAGGGCGACAAGGTCGTCGTCTACTACGCGTCGGCGAACTACGACGAGGACGTGTTCGACGACCCGTTCACCCTCGACATCACGCGCGACCCGAACGACCACCTGACCTTCGGCGGCGGGGGTGAGCACTTCTGCCTGGGTGCCAACCTCGCCCGCGTCGAGATCAAGGCGATGGTCCGCGAGGTCGTCACCCGCCTGCCGGACATCACGCTGACGGAAGAGCCCCTCCGCATGCGCAGCGACTTCATCAACGGCATCAACCGGATGCCTGTGCGGTTCACCCCGTCGGCCCCCGTCGGCTGATCTCCCGTACCATCGGCCTCCTCGCGAGGAAGGGGACGACCAGTGGACGACCTGACGAACGGTGTTGCGGACGTTCGACCGGCGGGCGACGACGCGGACCGGGCCGATCCGGGCCTCGCCCGCCGGGTCGACGAGCTCGAAGCGCTGCTGGCGGCGCAGCAGGCGGTGATCGCCCGCCTCGAACGCAGGTTGGAGGAGGTCGACGGCATCCGGCTCGCCGCGGCCCCTGCGGACCGGGAGGTCGCTGGTGCGGCGCCCACGGCGTCGGCCGGGATCGACATCGGTGCACCGACGAGCCGCCGCGCGCTGATGACCCGCGGGGCCGCCGCCGCGGCCGGTGCGGCGCTCGTCGGCACGGCCCTCAGCGCGGCGAACGCATCGCCCGCCGCCGCCGCAACCGGTGCCTTCACCGGGGACCCTGCCGTGAGCGCGGTCGCAGATCCAACGACGGCCGCCGGCGTCACGGCGTCGTCCGACGCCGGCACGGCGGTGCTGGCCAGCACCCTGACCGGCGCGGCACTCCTGGCCGTCGCGAACGACCCCACGGCCGAGACCACCACGGCGCTGGCCGTCGCCAACAGCAGCAGCGGCACCGCCGTGAAGGGCGCCGCGCCGAGCACCACGGGACAGACGCGAGGGGTCCACGGAACGGTGGCGAGCGCCGACGGCCTCGGCGTCGTGGCGGTCAACACGGCCGCCACCAACGGAACGAACGGTGCCATCGCCCTCTCGGCCCACGGGGGGATCGCCATGCGCGCCGAGGGCACGCGCAGCCACCTCTACTTCCTGCCCAGCGCGACGCCACCGTTCCCGAGCGTGGGTGTGAGCGACCTGATCCGGTTCCAGGGCGAGCTCGCCTTCGACACGAACAAGGACCTGTGGATCTGCGTGTCACCCGGGACCCCAGGGGATTGGCGCCGTCTCGCCGGCCGGAAGACCGCCGGCTCGCTCAGCCTGCTGGATGCCACCACACGCATCTACGACAGCCGCCCGGGCACGCAACCGCCGACTGGCACGAAGGGGATCTTCGCCAGCCACGAAGAGCGGACGATCGACTGCGCGGCGGCCGGCGTCTCCACCCGAGCAACCGCAGTGCTCATCAACGCCACCGCCACGAACACCAACCCCGGCGGCTTCTTCGCCTTCTTCAAGAACGGCACGGTCTGGCCGAACAACTCTTCCCTCAGCTGGGGCGTGGCGAAGTCCACCATCGCCAACCTCGCGGTCGTGGCGGTCGACAACGGGAAGTTCACGGCGCGGATGGAGGGGGCCGGCGGCGCCGACCTGGTCGTCGACTGCATCGGCTACTACCAGTAGCGCCATCGGCAGGCTCGTAGGATCCGAGCATTCGATCAAGACCAGGGAGGGGTTGGGTGGACGAAGGCAAGAGCGGAACGGAAGGCGCGATCGCGGAGCTGCGGGCACTCGTCGAGGCGCAGGCTGCCGCGCTCGCGACTCAGGCGAGCGCCCTCGCCAAACAGCAGGAGCGGATCGACGAGCTGCTCGGTCATCTCGAAGCCACGAGCGACGAGCCGGCGGCGATCGCCCCACCCGCGGTCGGCGTCGTCGACGCGGCCACCCCGGATGCCTCCGGCCACCCGACGCCCAGTCGGCGCGCCCTCCTCCGCCGAGGCACGGCCGCCGCCGCCGGCGCCGCGATCGTCGGAACGGCGCTCTCCGTCACGAACGCCACCCCGGCAGCCGCGGCGAGCGGCACGTTCGACGGAAGCCCCGCGGTGCAAGGCACCGCCAACCCGACGACCGGCATCGGGGTGCGGGGCACGACGCAGTCGGGCATCGGCGTGATCGGCGAGGCGAACGCCGTCAGCGGCAACACCCGCGGCGTCTTCGGGAGCGCCGCGAGCAGCAGTGGCACCGGCGTGCGGGGCGAGAACCTCTCGACCACCGGCTCCACCCGGGGGGTCGTCGGCTTCGTTCAGAGCCCATCGGGGATCGCGGTCGCCGGCACCGCGACCGTCGGCACCGGCAGCGCGACTGGCGTCCAGGGGACCACGTTCTCGGACGACGGGATCGGGGTCCAAGGTCGATCGCAGTCGGCCACCGGCACCGGCGTCGGGGTGTACGGCGAGGCGGCGAGCCCGAACGGCGTCGGCGTCGCGGGCGACGCGCTCACCGGCACCGCGATCCGCGCGCAGTCGGGTCGCACCCAGCTGCGCTTCGGCGGCGCCCCGCAGCCCCCGCTCTCCGTGGCGCTCACCCGTCAGAACGGCGAGCTCGTGTGGGACACCAACGGTGACCTGTGGCTCTGCATCGGCGCCGGCGCCCCTGGCACGTGGCGCCGTGTCTCGGGCACCAACACCGTGGGCTCGCTCCAGCTGCTCACAGCCACCACGCGCATCTACGACAGCCGGCCGGGCACCCAGCCTCCGGGGGTGCAGAAGGGCAAGTTCCAGAACCACGAAGAGCGGGCCATCTCCGCGAGCCTGGGGGGCGCCGTGCCCCCGACCGCGACGGCGGTGCTCATCAACGCCACCGCCACCAACACGAACCCCGGTGGCTTCTTCGCGTTCTTCAAGGACCTCTCGGTGTGGCCCAACAACTCCTCGCTCAACTGGGGCTCGCCCAACATGACGATCGCGAACCTCGCGGTCGTGGCAGTGACGGCGGCGAAGTTCAAGGCCCGCATGGAAGGCGCCGGCGGCGCCGATCTCGTCATCGACTGCATCGGCTACTACCACTGACAGCCGCACCGGAGGGCGAGGCGCGCCGCGGGGACCTCGTCGGTGGAGGGTGTCCTGTCGCGTCCCCGGGAGGCCGGCTCCCGAGCGAACGGCCAGGCGCGACCGCCTAGGCTGAGCGCACATGGTGTTGCGGATCGGGGTCATCGGGGACCCCATTGCGGGTTCCGAGCCGCAGGAGGCCATCGCTCCCGCCCTCGCCCACGCGGCGCAGCGGTGCGCTCTCGCCACCCCGCTGGTCGAGTGGATCGGCACCGAGCGGCTCGCCGCCGGCGATCCGGCGGAGCTGCTCGGCGCCGCCGACGGCATCTGGTGCGCGCCCGGCAGCCCGTATCGCAGCTTCGAGGGCGCGCTGGCCGGCATCCGGTTCGCCCGCGACCACGAGGTGCCGTTCCTCGGCACGTGCGCCGGCTTCCAGCACGCCGTGATCGAGGTGGCGCGCGACGTCGCGGGCATCGCGGCGGCGGACCACGCCGAGTACGGCCGCGAGGGTGGCGACCTGCTGATCCACGAGCTGCTGTGCTCGCTCGTCGGCCAGCGGCTCGAGGTCCGCCTCGACGACCCGATGATCCAGGTGCTCTATGGCTGCAACTGGGCCGAGGAACGGTACTACTGCCGCTTCGGACTCAACCCCGCGTACCTGCCCGCACTCGAGGCGGCCGGCCTCCGGCCGGCGGGCTGGGACGTCGCTGACGATCAGCCCCGCATCATGCGCCTCGACGACCACCCCTTCTTCGTCGTGACGCTCTTCGTGCCGCAGACGTCGTCGACCCCCGACGTCGCGCACCCGCTGATCGTCGGCTTCCTCCGCTCGGCCGCCGGCATGGAACCGGGCGAGCGACCGGCCTGACAGAGTTGCGCATGCACATCGCCACCACCGTGCCCACCCACGAGCCGGGGCGTGCCGGTGCGCTCTTCGCCGAGCTCGAGCACATCGGCTACGACGGTGGGTTCTCGTTCGAGTCGAAGCACGACCCGTTCCTGCCGCTCGCCCTCGCGTCGCAGACGACGACGTCGCTGCGCCTCGGCACCGCCGTGGCGATCGGGTTCGCCCGCAACCCCATGGTGCTGGCCAACGTCAGCTGGGACCTGCAGCACATGACCGGCGGCCGGTTCGTGCTCGGTCTCGGCTCGCAGATCCGCCCGCACATCCAGAAGCGCTTCAGCGAGACCTGGTCGCACCCGGCGGCCCGCATGCGTGAGCTGGTGCTCGCGATCCGTGCCATCTGGGACTGCTGGCAGGACGGTGCGCCGTTGCGGTTCGAGGGCGACTTCTACCGCCACACGCTCATGACACCGGCGTTCGATCCCGGCCCGAACCCGCACGGCCCTCCCCCCGTCTTCGTCGGCGCCTTCGGGCCGCGGATGATCGAGGTGACCGGCGAGGTCGCCGACGGGTTGATCGTCCACCCGTTCAACACACGAGCGTCGCTGGAGCACCAGGTCCTCCCCGCGCTCGAGCGGGGCCGCGTCGCGGCCGATCGGCCGGCGGACGCGGTCGAGCTCATGTGGGTGATGATGGTCGTGACGTGGACGACCGACGAGGAGCACGACGTCGCCATCCGCTCGGTGAAGGACCAGCTCGCCTTCTACGGCTCGACGCCGGCCTACGCCCCCGTGCTCGACCTGCACGGCTTCGGCGACCTGCACCACGACCTCAACCGACTCTCCAAAGAGGGGCGGTGGGACGAGATGGCGGCGCTCGTGCCCGATGAGGTCGTGGACCTCATCGCCGTTGTCGGGCCCCGCCGCGAGATCGCGGTGAAGCTCGCGGCCCGCGCCGACGGCATCACCTCCAGCATCAGCCTGGTGAACAACCGCAACCCCGATCCCGCGTTGTTCGCCGACATCGTCTCGGACCTGCGGGAGCGACGAGGTCCACCGCGTCCGTGAGGTCCCTCGCCGGGCCGAGGCCCGGCATGCCGTGGGATGACCTCAGCGCACGTCGCGCCCACGCGCCGAGGGTGCTGCGACGTCGTGCCTCCGGCGGCTCAGAAGGTCTGCTGACCGCGTGCCAGTTGGGCGCGCAGGTCGTCGGGCAGCTGCGGGAGCGTCGCGAGCGACGCGCCGCCCCGTTGGGTGAACGCGTCGACGAACGCGACGGCCGACACGACGGCGGCCCCTTCGCCCGTCGCTGACGCCGTGGTCGCGTCGAGGCGAACCTGATCGTCGACGCGCACCCGCACCGCGCGCTCGGGCGCCTCGGCGAACACGACCTCGGCGGTGATCGGCGCGTCGGGCCCATCCTCGACGCCGACCTGACCACCCTGGGCACACCCGAAGAAGAGGGAGAACCACGCGGCCGCGAACACCTCGTCGGGATCGATGGCCGGCGCCTGGCCGAGGGGCACGAGGATGTCGCGCTCGTGCACCCACGAGTCCCAGAAGGCGTGCGCGAACACGATGCGAGCCGGCACGAAGCCGAAGGGCGACTCGCCCCACTTCGCCCAGTCTTCGGGGGCCATGGCGTCCACGGTCTGGATGTAGGCCTCCTGCCCTGCCGCGAGCTCGTCGAGCAGCTCGGCGGAGGACTTGGCGCGCATCGGCGCGACGAGCAGCTCCGGGATCGCCGTCGGGTCGAAGCCGGGCAGCATCTTCGTCGGCGTGCCCGCCTGCGCCCCCAGCAACGACACGACGAAGAACTGGTCGACGCTGATCAGGTGGCTGACGATGTCGCGAGCGTTCCAGTCGGTGCAGTGCGTCGGCGCCAGCCACTGCTCCTCGTCGAAGGTCCCGAGCGTGGCGAGGAGCCGCGCACGGTGCCGACGCCACGGCTCGATGCCGTCGCCCAGCCGATCGTCCACCAGGTACCGCTCGACCTGGTCGTAGTGCTGCTGCAGCGGCCGTGCCCCCATCGCTCCCCCTCGTCGTGCTGCCCCCGGTCACCGTCCACCCCGGCGGCTCCGCCGTGACGCTATCGGTTCGAACGGCGAGCGCGACCCGGCCGGACGGGTGTCACACGACCTCGGCGACGGACTCGGAGGGCAGTCACGGGCCCGGGTCAGCGCGGCTCGACCGAGATCCGACGGGCCTCGTCGACCGGCACCGGCACGAGGTCGTGCCGATCGACGAGGGTCGAGTCGTTGCGCACCCAGAGCAGCATCCGCGGGACGTCGAGCGCCGTGAGATCGTCGTGCGCGCCCGGCGCGAAGCGCATCGGCGTGTAGCCGTCGGCGAGGAACCGGTCGACGTCGGCGTTCGTGAACCACGCGTACTGCGCGATGACGTCGGGCCGCAGCACACCGATGCTGTGGTCGAAGTCGAACTTGTCGTGGCCCGGGTACATCGGCACGCCGGGGTGGTGGGGACCGTGGGCGATGACGGGGTCCATCTTGCCCAGCAGGTCGATGCCGTCGCGCTGCGCGTAGTAGATCGGCGCGCCCGCCCAGATGACCGCGATCGACGCGCCGGGTCGGGTGATCTCGCCGAGGACGAGGCCGTAGGCGGTGGCCCCTTGGTTCCTCGCGGTGTAGAAGCCGCCGTCCTTCGCCCAGCTCAGCCACGCGTTGCCGGTGGCGGCCAGGAGCACCGCCGCCGCGATCACGGGCACCAGGACGCGCCGCGACGCGAGGGCGGGGGGCAACTTCCGGCGGCCCCCGACGACGAAGGCCAGGCCCAGTGCGGCGACCACCACGACCGCCGTGATCGTCGCGACGTCGGACCCGGTCGGCGTCACCCCGAGGTGCTCGCCGATCAGATCGTGGAGCAGCACGCCGACCCAGGCGTCGACCAACCCGAACGCGAGGCCGCCGACCACGACGACCGCGAGGGCGAACCATCCGCGGCGCATCGTCCGCACCCGCTCGGCGAGAGGCTCGACCACCGATGCCCCCAGGACCAGCAGCAGCACCCCCGCCGGGGTGAGGTACCGGTTGGCCAGGCGCGCCCACTCCCATGCGTCCCCGCCGACGTACACCGAGTAGACCGCGAGCGCGGCGATCAGGGCGACGCACAGGCCGGCCAGCGCCCCGAAGGACGACCGCTTGGCCGCACCGGCACGCCGCCCGGCCACCACCAGACCGACGACGAAGACGAGGTCGGCGAGCGCGACCGCGAGCAGGGTCATGAGCCCGCGCCACAGGCGCGGGCCCACGGGTTGGCCGGCGACCTTGAGGTAGTAGGTGTTGGGCAGCGGCTCGCCGTAGTACGACAGCCGGAACGCGAGCTGACCTCCGACGGTCACCGCCCCGGTGGCGGCGAGCGCGGTGAGCACCAGCAACCGGCGCCGGCCGCGCAGCACCACCATGAGCCAGAGGCCCACGACGGCCGCGGGCACCACGAAGTCGTCCCGGGTCAGGAGGCCGGCTGCCATGACGGCGCACAGCAGCGCGAGGTCGCGCCCCGTGAAGGCGGTGCGCAGGCGCTCGGCGAGGACCACGGCCGCCAGCACGAGGAAGGTGATGAGACCGACCTCCATGCCGCGCAGCGCCCAGTACACCAGCGGGTAGTACAGACCCACGAACAGCGCCGCGAGCAACGGCGCGCGCCGCGCCGTGGGAGCGAGGCGGCGCGCCAGGCACGCGGCGAGCACGGCGGAGCCGAGCACCAGCCCGGCCGAAACCAGGCTGATGATCAGGGGCACCACCGCGGCGGAGAGGCCGAGCTTCTCGACGACCGCCATCAGCATCGTCCACAGCGGGTTCGTGTACCCCTCGACCCGGGCGCCGCCCGGGTTCCAGACCGCACCCGCGCCGTCGGCGATGTTGCGGGCGTAGGTGAGCGAGATCATCGCATCGTCGAAGAGCGTGAAGTAGCGCGTGCCGCGGTACTCGAAGCTGGGACGCCAGATGAACACCGCGTACACCGCGGCGCACAGCACGAGCACGGCGACGACGGATCGGTCGATCACCCGCGCCGAAGCGGTCGCGGCCGGGCGTTCGGGATCCGCTCGTGCGTCGCGCTCCGCGACGGCCTGCGTCATGGGCACCAGTCAAGCATCGGGTCGATCCCGGCGGACGCCGGCGGTGACGCGACGATCAACCCCGCGCCTTGGCCGCCGCGAGGAGCTCGTCGAGCGCGAGCTGGACGCCCTCCACCAGCTTCCAGGCATCGGGCACCAGGTCGCGACACACCATGAACCCGAAGTCGATCTTGTCCTGGTAGCTGAAGACCGTGATGTTGATGCCGGTGCCGTACAGCAGCGGCCCCATCGGGTAGATCGCCTCGAGCTTCGCGCCGGCGCTGTAGATCGGGAACGGCGGGCCCGGCACGTTCGAGATGATCAGGTTCATGATCGGGGGCGTGAGGCTGTCCAGCCCGGCGGCCGTGTACATGCGGGCGGCGAGCGAGATCATCGCCGGCGGCGCCGCCTCGGACAGCCCCATGATGCGATCGGCCGCCAGCGCCTTCTGCATCTCCTTCGCGCCCATGGTGCTCTCGTGGATCGCCAGCAGCCGCTCCGCCGGGTCGTCGATGTCGGTGGCCAGCGACGCGAACATCGCCGCCACCTTCGTGCCGACCTCGGTCTTGTCGTCGTCCGTGCGCAGCGACACCGGCACCTGGGCGATCAACGGGCCGTCGATCTCCTCGCCCTGCGACTCGAGGTACTTCCGGAGCGCGCCGGCGCACACCGCGAGCACGACGTCGTTCACCTTCACGTCGAACACCTTCTTCAGCAGCCGCACGTCGTCGAGCGGCACGCTCGTGTAGGCGAAGCGGCGGCGCGGCGTGAGCTCGGCGTTGAACGACGTGCGCGGCGCCTGGAACGGCGCCGGCGGCGGTGCCTCCTGGCGCTGGAAGCCGATGAACTTCAGGCCTTGCCGCACTCCCTGCTCGACGAGGCGCACCGTGCGGTACGGCGTCAGCAACGTGTGGGCGACGCCGCGCGCCGTGAGCTCGATCGGGTTGGGCACCGGCTCGATGACCCGTGGCGTCGCCGGCGGCGGCGTCGGCGGCGGATCGGCCTCGAGGTCCATGATGACCGTCGCCAGCTCGCTGCCCGACACCCCGTCGATGAGCGCGTGGTGGATCTTCGCCAGGATCGCGACCTTGCCTCCCTCGAGGCCGTCGATCACCCAGAACTCCCACAGCGCCTTGCGCCGATCGAGCTTCATCGACACCAGGTCACCGATGAGGTTGCCGAGCTGCTCGGGGCCCCCGGGCGCCGGCAGGCCGATGCGCCGGATGTGGGCGTCGATGTCGAAGTCCGGATCCTCGATCCAGCCGGGCAGGTCGAGGCCGAACGGCACCTCCACGAGTCGCCAGCGGAACTGCGGCGCGAGGTGCAGACGCTGCTCGGTGACCGCCTTGAAGTGCTCGAAGCTGAACCCGTTCGGTGCCGACGACGGGTCGGCGATCATCACGGCCGACACGTGCATGTGCCACGCCGGCGTCTCGCCGTAGAGGAACGCCGCATCCACCCCGCTCGTCCGAATCATCCTCGACCCCTCCCCGACCCCTCGAATCCTCACCCGTCGCCGGGCGCTGTGCGTACGTGCCCGGGTCAGGCGCGGCCGCGGGCCGCGACCGCGCGGGCCCAGCGGTGGTCCGCCTTGCCCGCGGGCGACCGCTCGACCGCGGGAACGAAGACGAACTGCTTCGGCACTTTGTAGCCCGCCAGGCGGCTACGGGCGTGACCGGCGAGGATTTCCTCCGTCGCCGCGTCACCGGCGACGCCCGGGCTGGTCGCGACGACCGCCACCACCCGCTGCCCCCAGCGATCGTCGTCGGCCCCGACGACCGTGACGTCGTAGACCTCGGGCCGCTCCTTGAGCACGGCCTCGACCTCTTCGGGGAAGACCTTCTCGCCGCCGGTGTTGATGCAACCCGATCCCCGTCCGAGCAGGGTGATCGTGCCGTCGTCGTCGATCGTGGCCATGTCGCCGGTGAGCACCCAGCGCTCGCCGTCGACCTCGAGGAACGTCGCTGCGCTCTTCTCCGGGTCGTTGTAGTAGCCGAGCGGGATCCGTCCGCGCAGCGCCACGCGGCCGATGACGCCGGAGCCGGGTTGCACCGCGGTCCGCGTGTCCTCGTCGAGCACCGTGGTGTGGCTGTAGGGCTTGAACGCGGTGACCCCCGCGTTGGGAGCGGTGCCGGCTTCGAGTCGCTGCGAGCCCTGCGCGCCGGTCTCGCTCGAGCCGAACCCGTCGGTCACCGCGCAGTTCGGGAGGATCTGCATGAGGCGCGCCCGCAGCGCCGGCGTCAGCGGGGCACCGCCCGAACCCACGGCGAAGAGCGACGAAACGTCGTAGGGGCCGTGCTCGTCCCACGCGTCCACGAGCGGTCGCACGACGGCATCGGCCACGACCGTGATGAGGTTCACCTTCTCGCGCTGGATGGTCTCCCACACGAGCTGCGCGTCGAGCGAGCCTGGCAGCAGCACGATCTGACCACCGGCGAAGAGCCACGAGAGCGACGTCCACTGCCCGGCCGCGTGCATGAGCGGCGCGACAGGCAGGAACACGAACGTGCCGTCGATGATGCGGTCGACCAGCTCCCCGGGTGCGTCGACCGGCCCGGCCAGGCGCATGGGGTCGCCGCCGCCGATGCAGGCGTAGAAGGCGTCCTCCTGGCGCCACACGACGCCCTTCGGCAACCCGGTCGTGCCCCCGGTGTAGATCACGTAGCGGTCGTCGGACGAGCGCGGCCCGAACCCACGCGCCGGCGACGACGCGGCCAACGCCTCTTCGTAGGCCACCTCGCCGGTGAGCGTCGCCGGCGCGCCGACATCGCCCGTGCCCGGCGGATCGTCGACGGCCAACCACCACGCGACCGCCGGCACGTCGGCGCGCACGGCCTCGGCGCGACCGGCGAACTGGCGGTGGAACAGCACCCCGACGAGGTCGGCGTCTTCGAAGAGGTGCCGCAGCTCGTCCTCGACGTAGCGGTAGTTGACGTTGATGGGCACCGCTCGGATCTTGTAGGCGGCGAACATCGCCTCGAAGTACTCGATGCCGCTGGTGAGGTAGAGCCCGACGTGCTGCCCGGGTTGCACGCCGTGGTCGAGCATCCAGTGCGCGAGCCGGTTCGCGCGCTCGTCGAGCTCGGCGTAGGTGATCCGCCGGTCCCCGCAGACCACCGCCGTGCGCTCGCCGACGCGGTCGACGACCATCTCCCAGATGTCGGCGAGGTTGAACGTGGTCAGGGCCGCGGGCGCGGGAGGAGGGGCAGGAGGAGTCATCGGCGGGGAAGCTACCGGTTCGCTCAGGCCGAAGCCGCGGCTGCGGCTGCTTCGCGGTAGCGCGTCGTGCTGTGCACCGGGTCCTTGTCGAACTGGGGCAGCACCTCTTTGCCGAACAGCTCCATCGACTCGATGATCGTCTGCTGGTCCATGTTGTTCGTCGTCGGGCTGAAGCACAGCTGGTCGGCGCCGATGTCCTCCCAGCGGCGGATGGCCTTGGCGCAGTCGTCGGGATCGCCGATGACGACCATGCCGATCTCGGCGGCCTTCTTGAGCTGGTCGACCGTGGGCTCGGGGATGCGGTCGGGCCACACCGGGTAACCCGGCGGCTTCGGGATGTTGTCGAGCCAGTGCATCTGCAGGCTCGTGTAGTAGTTCAGGCCGCTGGCGGCCGCCGCCGCGAACGCCTCCTCGCGGTTCTCCATGCACACCATGTTGGTGACGACCATCAGGTTGTCGTTGACGTAGTCACCGACCGGGGTGGCGTGGCCGACGGCGTCCTTGTACGACTTGATGAGCGGCTCGATCTTGTCGGGCGTGCCGTGCGTGAAGCAGAAGGCGCCGAGGCCCATCTCGCCGGCCTTCGCGAACGTGGGCGGGCTGCCCGCCGCGACCCACATGGCCGGGTGCCCCGGCCCGTACGGCTTGGGGAAGACCTCGCGCGGCGGCATCCGGAAGTAGGTGCCTTCGAACTCGTACTGGCCCGGCTTCCACATCTTCGGGATCTCACGGATGCTCTCGTCCCACATGGCGGTGGTCTCGTTGAGATCCTCGATGTCGAAGCCGTAGACCTCGGTGGTCGACGAGCCGCGCCCGGTCCCGAACTCGAAGCGCCCCTTGGTGACGTGGTCGAGCAGGGCCACCGTCTCGGCGACGCGTGCCGGGTGGTTGACCTTCGCGGTGATGTTGAAGATCGCCGAGCCGACGTGCACGCGCTCGGTCTGCGCGGCGATGTACGACAGGTACACCTCGGGCCCGGGCATGTGGCTGTACTCGTCGAGGAAGTGGTGTTCGGGGCACCACACGTACTTGATGCCGGTGCGGTCCGCCGCGACGCCGACCTCGACGTTGCGCATGATGCGGTCGTGCTCGGCGTTCGGGTTGACGGCGCGCTCGTACTTGGGGACGAACAGCTGGGCGAAGAGGCCGAACTCCATGCGGCGTCCTTTCGACGGGTCGGCGGGCCGACGATTCGTCAGAGGCCGCTGGGTCCGCGGCGCCCGAAAAATGTAACACGTTCTAGTCGCGTCGCAAAGCCTGACGACCCGTCAGATCTGGGGAGGAGATGTACTTCGGTCGCAACCACGAGTAGGGCAGGCCGACGACGCTCAGCGCAGATCGATGTCGAAGCCGGCGTCGAGCGGGTCGGGCTGCCACGCCACGACCTCGCCGGCGACCTCGACGAGCAGGCTCGTCCACGAGAAGTCGACCGGCACCGGGACGTGGGCGATCCCGGGGCCGCTGAGCGCCGAACGCAGTGCCACCTTGTGGGCGTTGGCGTCGGACCAACCCGGATCCGCACCCCACTCGGCGATGACGAACGACGAGCCGAACGAGGGAGCGAGATCGAGCAGGGCCTTCGTGACGTCGTCGAACGGGGAGGTCGTCACGGCGAGAGCCTGGCGCTGATCGAGCGACGCGCACATCGCCGCCGCTGTCGCGAACCCGGGTGCGGGGCGGGACGGCACGACGACCGATCCCGGCTCGGTCGTCGGGAACGTGCGCGCCACCCACAGCCCTGCGGGACCGGGGTCGGCGGCCACGAGGGCCCCGGCGGGCCGCACGAGGGAGAGGTCCTGCGCCGCCTTCGCGGGGTTGAGCGGCGCCGAGGTGGACTCGTACAGCGGCGCCAACGCCGCGGCCAGCTCGGTGTAGAGCGCCGGGTGGGGCGGTACGGGTTCCGGCTCCGGCCAGTTGTACGCCAGCGCGGCGAGCTGCCACGGCTCGACGTCGAGCACCTGTGCGTGGGCCCAGGCCGACGGCGGCGCCTCGGCCGGATCGACGCCGACCGCGATGACGAGCTGCACGTCGCCGAAGCCGGCCAGGTCGAAGTCACGAGCCTGCAGACCGGCGGTGCCGTAGTGGTGCGGGCTGTTCCACGGGAAGACCCCCTTGGCGCCCCAGGTGTTGACCACGCCGACGCCGGCCTGCGCCGCGAACGCCCGCAACGCCTCGACCTGGTTCGCCCGCAGCACCCCGGGCCCGGCCAGCACGAGCGTGCGGAACTCGGCCAGCGAGGGCGACAGCGTCATCAGCTGGCCGCCCTCCTCCATCCGCATCGGCTCGACGCCGGGCGGGACGGGCGCGTCGAAGTCGAGGTCGATGACGAGCTCGATGACGCCGAGACCCGACGCCCCACCGGCGGCGCCGAAGCCCCACCCGGCGATCGCCTCGGGCAGCAGCTCGACGTCGTCCACGATCAGCGGCGCGACCTCGGTGCCGGGCCGCGACGACACCCGCAGGCGCCGCCCGGGCAGCAGCGCGACGCCGGCCGCGCGGCCGTTGCTGATGCGGCCCTGCGCGTCGGCCAGCAGGCGGGCCAGCGCCGGGTCCTCGACGCGCAGGTGACCCATGCCGGGGATGCCGGTGAAGCCCGACTCGGACGACCCGAACACGCGCGTGGCGCCCGCGGCGCGCAGGCATCGCCCGAGCAGCTGTCCGATGGTCTCGTCGTGCGCAGCCATCGCGAGGTTCTACCCGCTCCCCCACCCCCACGCACACACGCGACCACCGAAGACGACGTTGTGGTCGCGACACGGCGTCGCAGGCGACGCCTTGTCGCGACCGGAACGACGCCCCTACGCTGCGCGATCCCCTTTGCGCCGGCACGTCGGCACCCTCGAAGACACGAGCTCCATGACCAAGACCAAGTCCACGCTGAAGACGAAGCAGAAGAACGGGCAGAAGAACGGGCAGAAGAACGGGCAGAAG
>CAYUOL010000008.1:23815-45150 GCA_964446345.1 uncultured Iamiaceae bacterium
GCTGAAGACGAAGCAGAAGAACGGGCAGAAGAACGGGCAGAAGAACGGGCAGAAGGACGACCGGAAGGGCGCGACGACCGACGGCGGGCGTCGCCGCGACGCCGCCGACGAGGGCACGATCCCGTTCCGGATCGAGGCCCCCGCGCTGTACGTCGACCAGTCGACGACACACGGGCTCGGCGTGTTCGCGGCACGCGGCTTCGATCCCGACGACATCATCGAGCGCTGCCCGATCCTGGTCATCCCGCCCGATCAGGCCGACGCCGTCGCGTCGACCATGCTCGGCGACTACATCTACGAGTGGCTCGGCGGCTACGGCGCCGCGCTCGGGTACGGCAGCCTCTACAACCACTCCCCCACCTCCAACGCCCGCTACGAGATGGACTACGAGGGCGAGGAGCTGCACATCGTGGCCGAGCGCCGCATCAAGCGCGGCGAAGAGATCTTCATCAACTACAACGGCGACCCGACCGACCGGTCAGCGGTCTGGTTCGAGCTCTAGCCCGGCGCAGCTGTGCGTCAGTAGCGCAAGCCGGGGGCGCGGCTCTTGAAGATGTCGGCGTTCATGAGCGCGGTGAGCTCGGACGCCTCCCAGCGCCGACCGGGCTTGCGGATCGTGTTGCCGTTGCTCCAGCCGTTCATCAGGACGATCTCGTCGCCGACGACGCGGATGATCTGCCCGGTCACGTGCCCGGCCTTGTCGCTCGCCAACCACGCCACGACCGGTGAGCCGAGCGACGGGTCCATGCGATCCCACTCGGTGAACTCGTCGGGCTCGCGGGCCTCGATGCCGGCGCCAGGGATCGACGCCGCCATGCGCGTGGCGCCGGCGGGCCCGAGGCAGTTGACGGTGACGCCCATCTTGAACACCTCGAGGCTCACGGTCTGCGTGAACGCCGCGATGCCGGCCTTGGCTGCGGTGTAGTTGGCCTGGCCGAAGTTGCCGACGAGCCCGGCGCCCGAGGTCGTGTTGATCACCCGGCCCCCCGACACGTCCTCGCCGGCGGCGGCGAGCGCCCGCCAGTGCTTCACGGCGTGGTGCGTGGGGGCGAACGTGCCCTTGAGGTGCACGTTGATGACGGCGTCCCAGTCCTGCTCGGTCATCTTCCAGATGGTCGCGTCGCGAGCGATGCCGGCGTTGTTGACGAGGATGTCGAGACGGCCGAAGTCCTCGACCGCCTGGGCGATCATGCGCCCGCACCCGTCGAAGTCGGTGACGTTCTCGTAGTTCGCGGTCGCCTCGCCGCCGCGCTCCTTGATGAGATCGACCGTCAGGTCGGCGTCCTTGCCGGTGCCCACGCCGTCCAGCGACGTGCCGAGATCGTTCACGACGACCTTGGCGCCCTCCTTGGCGAGCTCGAGCGCGTGGCCGCGGCCGATGCCGTGCCCTGCCCCCGTCACGATCGCCACCTTGCCGTCGAGCAGCCCCATGTGTCGTCTCCCAACGTTCTTCCGCGACGCGCACCCCGCGCGTTTCTGATGGACCGTCAGATTCTAACGACGTCGGCGCAGCGACGCGAAATCTGCCGGGTCAGGACGCGTCGACGTCGACCGCAGGAGCCGCGCTCGACGACGCCCGGGCCACCGTGGCGGATCCGACGAGCACACCGGCCTGCTCGTCGTCGCCACGAGCAGCCGCAGCGACGGCGGCCGCCACGGCGTTGACCGCGTCGGCCGGCTCGACCCCGGCATCGCCCGCTTCCGTCGAGGGGCTGGACGGCGCCTTCGCGCCGGCGGCGAGCGGCAGGCGGACCGTCACGACGAGGCCTCCCTCGTCTCGCGGCTCGACCTGGATCGTGCCCTCGTGGGCCTTGACCACGGACTGCACGATCGTCATGCCGAGGCCGTACCCCGGGCGGTTGCGGTTCGTGCGCTGGAAGGGCTGGAGGATGAGGTCGACCTGGTCGGGGCTCAGCACCTCGCCGCCGTTCGCGACCTGCAGGACGGCTTCGTCGCCCTCGGCCTTCACGGTCATCGTGACCCACCCACCGGGCTGGTTGTGCTTCACGGCGTTGTCGACGAGGTTGACCACGACCCGCTCGATCAGCCACGGATCGGCCTCGACCTCGGCGGTGTGCAGATCGATGTCGATCGCGATGCCGGCGCGATCGGCGCCGTCGGTGCGGGCGCTGAGCGTGTCGCCGGCAAGATCCGCGAGATCGACGATCACGCGGTTCGACATCGTCGATTCGCTGCGGGCGAGGGTGAGCATGCTGTCGAGCAGCGATTCGGAACGATCGGCAGCGTCACGCATCTTCTCGGCGAACACGCGCTCGCGCTCGGTCGCGTCGGGGTCGGCGAGCGCGACGTCGGCTTCGGCCCGGATGACGCTGAGCGGCGTGCGCAGCTCGTGCGAGACGCTGGCCGAGAACTGGCGCTGCGCGTTGAACGCCTTCTCCAACCGGTCGAGCATGCCGTCGATGGTGTCGGCCAGCTCCTTGAGCTCGTCGTTGGGGCCGTCCAGCCCGAGACGCTGCTGGAGGTCCTCCTCGGACAGCTGGCGCGCGCGACCGGTCAGCTTCCCCACCGGCCGGAGCGCCCGGCCGGCGGCGAGCCAGCCGACGAGCAGCGAGAGGCCGAGGAGGGCGACCAGCGCAGCACCGGTGCCCAGCAGCAGCGCGCGCAGGGTCTCGTCGCGCATGTCGATCTGCACCTGCGTGATGACGTCGCCCACGTTCTGGGCTTCGCGACCCGTCTTCGACGGTGGCACCGGGAACTCGTAGAACGCCTTCACGGCCGACTCGCTGTAGCCGTAGTTCGCAGCCACCCGCTTGTCGGTCGTCCCTTCGTCCTTGACCAGGCTGGCCCGCACCACGGCGTAGCTGGTCACGAGCAGCACCAGGCCGCACAGCAGGAACAGCGCCCCGTAGAAGACCGTCAGCCGACGCCGGATGGTGGAGCGCGACGGCCGCTTCGACGCTCCCACCCCCGCCCCCGAGCCCGACGCGCCGGCGCTCCCCGTGCTGCTCGACGCCCCTGCCCCGCCACGGCTTCGCCTCAGGCTCATCGCGATCCCTCTTCCAGCAGCCGGTAGCCGACGCCGACGACCGTCTCGATGATCGCAGGTTCGCCGAGCTTGCGCCGCAAGGTCATCACCGTGATGCGCACGGCGTTCGTGAACGGATCCGTGTGCTCGTCCCAGACCTTCTCGAGCAGCTCCTCGGAGCTCACCACCTGGCCGGCCGAGCCCGCGAGCACCTCGAGCACGCCGAACTCCTTGCGGGTCAGCGAGATGTCGCGCGTCCCGCGCGACACGTGCCGCTTCGGCACGTCGACCACGAGGTCGCCGAACTCGAAGCGAGGGGGGAGCACGGACGGCACGCGGCGGCCGAGCGCGCGGACGCGGGCGACGAGCTCGGTCATCGCGAACGGCTTCGGCAGGTAGTCGTCGGCGCCGATCTCGAGGCCCCGCACCCGGTCGTCGAGGCCGCCGGACGCCGTCAGCATCAGGATGCGCTCGCCCGCCCCGCGCGCCGCGACCTCCTGGCAGACGTCGTCGCCGTGCACCTCGGGGAGGTCCCGGTCGAGCACCAGCACGTCGTACGCGGTGATGGCCACCTTGTCGAGCGCCTCACGGCCGTCGAAGGCCAGATCGACGGCCAGCGCGTCGAAGCGCAGGCCGCGCGCGATCACGTCGGCCAGCGCGTGATCATCCTCGACTACCAAGACCCGCATCGAACACCCGATCGCAGAAGGGACCCGATGAGAACCGTCGCCGGCTCCGTGACGGGCGTCACTGTGGACCCCCAATCGTATGGTCCGTGTAGGGCGGGCGCACCTCGGGGCGACGGGTTCGCCGCAGCGGCGCGGCGCCAACGAGCGCGCCGGGGGCCGCACGGGGCGCGGGTGGCGGGTCGCGCGTGGGCCGTTCGACCCATTTTTCGTTCCCGCGGCCGCTCGGCGCCGAACGAAAGGGGCGAGACATACAGGGATCACACATCCGCGCCCGTAGAGTGGATCCGGTGTGACATCCATCACTTGGTTCAGCATGAGTGACGAGATGCCGACATCGATGACGTGACGCATGGGGCGCATCGGGTCGCCCCGCGACGCTCCGGGGCCCATCGAGGAAGGTTCAACCATGGAGAGTGCACAGGTGCTCGAACCGATCGAGCCGACCGGCACCAGCGGGGACGCCGAGCCGTTCCCGCTCAGCACCGCGGCGCGCGGCCTGCTCGCCGTGCTCTCGATCGGCGCCGCCACCATCCACCTGGTGATGGTGCCCGCCCACGCGGGCGAGTGGCTGCCCGAAGGCATCGCGTTCGCCGTCTCGGGCTGGTTCGCCCTGGCGTTCGCCGTGGCCGTCGTCGCCAAGCCGACCAAGCGGTGGCTCGAGATCGGCCTGGCCGCCAACCTGGTCTTCATCGCCGCATGGGCGGTCACCCGCTTCATCGGCATGCCGTTCGGCCCGGAGTCCGGCACGAAGGAGGTCGCCGGCCTGGTCGACCTGACGTGCGTCGGCCTCGAGGCGGCGCTCGTGCTCGCGTGCGCCGTGCTCATGAACAAGCCGCGGCTCGGCGAGCACCTCGAGACGGGCGCCCTGGTCATGGCGTCGATCATCCCGCTCGGCGTCATCGTGCTGACGACCGCCGTCGTCGCCTCGCCGAACGCCCGCAACCACGCGCACGCCGACGGCGCCGAGCACGGCGAGCTGACGGCGGCCGGCGGCGGCGACCACCATGCGATGGACCACGGCGCGTCGGGTGGTGATCACGCGATGGACCACGGCGCGTCCGGTGGTGATCATTCGATGGACCACGCCGCTCCGGGGGGCGACCACGCGATGGACCACGCCCACCCGGCCACGCCCGCCGCGGCGGAGCGCTGCGACTGGGAGTTCAACACCGTCGCCTACTGGTCGCAGGACCCCCCGCAGGTCGACGACGGCACGCACGCCCACAGCCACGGGAGCCCCAACGAGTCGGCCAACCCGCCGGCCGCCGGCAGCGAGACGGTCGGCAACAAGGCCGGGCTGCAGGTGTGGAGCCCGATGACCGACAAGGCCAAGTGCGCCAAGATGAAGTCGGACCTCGCCGTGATGGAGTCGATGGCCCAGAAGTACCCCACGGCGCAGTCCGCCCTCGACGCCGGTTGCGTGCAGGTCACGGTGTACGTGCCGGGGATCGCCCGCCACATCGCCTGCTTCAAGTACTGGATGCAGGACGACCTCGACGCCAACACCCCGGAGATGCTGCTCTACGGCGGCAACCAGCCCTGGGCGCCGCTCGTCGGGTTGAGCTACTACACCTACGCCAACCCGCCGGACCCGACGTGGGTCGACGGCAAGATGCCGTGGCACATCCACCAAGGCCTGTGCGTCAAGGGCACCCTCGTCATCGGCGGCGACGGTTCGGACCAGGCGTCGTGCGAGGCCCGCGGCGGCAAGGTCATGGGCAAGACCGGCAACATGGGCCACTACTGGGTGCCGTCCTGCAGCAGCCCGGACGGCGTGTTCAGCGCCGACAACCCTCGCCTCGACATGGGCGTCGCGAAGTTCAACGACGACCCGAAGTTCGATCCGAGCAAGGGCGGCGACCCGAGCTCGCTCTACAAGAACCCGTGCCAGGGCTCCAAGATGCAGGACAACTCGACGTTCGGACCACCGCCGGCGGGAACGACGGAGTCCGCGTCGGGACCCAGGAAGTAGCGACCGACACGGGGGAAGCGCGGCACGCCGCGTCACGCGAGCGCCGGTGACGGCGACCGCGCAGGCAACAGGGGGAACGTCCAAGGGCCTCGGGGCGACCCGGGGCCCTTTGGTCTCCCCGGGACGCGCCGGGTAGAACTCGGCATGGACTTCGCCACGATGATGACGCTCGAGCAGCACGGGCCGGACACCTACGTCGGCACGGGTCCCAGCTACCCGTGGGGCGGGCTCTACGGCGGCCAGATCGTCGCGCAGAGCCTGCGGGCGGCGGCGGCCACCGTCGACCCCGGGTTCGAGGTGCACTCGCTGCACTCGTACTTCATCCGCACGGGCGACTCGAGCCAGCCGATCCGCTTCGAAGTCGATCGCCTGCGCAACGGCCGCTCGTTCGTCACCCGCCAGGTCGTGGCGCGCCAGCCCGTCGGCGCGATCTTCCAGATGGCCGTCTCGTTCCAGACCCCGGAGGAAGCGCCCGAGGTGCAGGCCGCCACCATGCGCGACCTCCCCGGGCCGGACGAGGTCACCTCGGAGACGTGGAGCCCGGTCTTCGATCGCCGCTTCGTGCCCAACGACGAGCCAGGACGGGCGACCGCCTGGCTGCGGATGACCGAGCCGATGGGTGACGATCCCTTGTTGCACGCATGCGCGCTCGCGTACGAGTCGGACGACATGCCCACCGATGCCGTCGTCTCGCTCCACCCCGACCGCCCCGAGGACCGCAACTTCGAGAGCTACCCGTTCTTCAGCGCGAGCCTCGACCACGCGATCTGGTTCCACCGCCCGTTCCGCGCCGACGAGTGGCTGCTGCACGACCTGAAGAGCCAGGCCCTGATGAGCTCACGCGGCCTGGCGTTCGGCCACATCTTCACGAGCGACGGCCTGCACGTCGCGACCGTCACCCAGGAAGCGCTGCTGCGCAAGAGCCGCCGCTGACCCTCAGCGTGACGGCGACGAGTCGCGGTAGCGCTTCTGCAGGTCCTGCTTGAGCACCTTGCCCGACGGGTTGCGCGGGATCACGTCGACGAGCTCGAGCTGCTCGGGCACCTTGATGATCATCAGGCCTTCGTCCTTGAGGAAGGCGACCATCTCGTCGAAGCCCAGGGGGTCCTGGCCCTCGGCCGTGGCGACGACCGCGCACACCCGCTCGCCGGAGCGCTCGTCGGGCAGGCCGATGACCGCCACGTCGGCGACCTTGGGGTGCTTGTACAGGTGGTCCTCGACCTCCTTGGCGCTCACGTTCTCACCCTTGCGGATGATGATGTCCTTCAAGCGCCCGGTGATCACGAGCATGTTGCGCTCGTTCAGCAGGCCGAGGTCGCCGGTGCGGAAGTAGCCCTCGTCGTCGAAGGCCTCCTCGTCGAGGGCCTTGTCCAGGTAGCCGACCATCAGCTGCGGGGCCTTCGCGCGCACCTCGCCTTCCTCGCCCTGCACGGCGACGGTGCCGTCGGTCTTGACGAGCTTGAGCTCGACGCCCGGCATCGGTCGTCCCTCGGTGTTGGCGAGGTCCTCGTCGCTGTCCTGCGGCGTCGCCATCGTGAGGATCGGCGCCTCGGTCAATCCGTAGCCCGAGAGCACGCCCATCGAGCCGGGGAACGCCTCCTTCAGCTCGTACTGGAGGGCCGGCGGCTTCGGCGCCCCGCCGCCCGGGAAGGCCCGGACCTTCGGGAAGATCGGGTGGTCGGCCTTCTTCTGCGCGGCGAGGTAGGTCTGGTGGAAGACCGTGCCCGAGCCCGCCAGCGTCACGCCCTCCCGCCCCAGCACGTCGATGACGACGTCGGGGATGAACGCCTGCAGGAAGATGTTGCGCGTGCCGGTCTGCAGGCTCGTGAAGAGCCAGATCGGCCCCGCGATGTGCGGGAACGGGAAGGCCAGGCCGTTCGTGTCGGCATCGGTGAGCTCCATGTGGATGCCCATGCCCTTGGCGACGGCGTGGATGGTCTGGTCGGTGTGCTGCGCGCCCTTCGGGTCCGCCGTGGTGCCCGACGTGTAGAAGAGCCAGCGCACCTCGTCGCCCCGCGCCGGCGGTGGCGGCAGCGTCGAGGGATCGCCGGCCGGCAGCGCACGGTCGCAGACGAGCACCTCGACGTCGCGCCCCTCCTCGGCCTTCACCTCGGCGGCGATGCCCTCGGCCATGCCCTTGAAGTCGAAGTTGGCCCACTCGGTGGGGACGATCAGCAGCTTGGCGCCGGTCTGGCGCACGCAGAAGCCGACTTCGCGCTCGCGGTAGATGTGGAGGATCGGGTTCTGGGTGGCGCCGAGCCGCGCCAGCGCGGCGACGAGCACCATCGACTCGAGCCACGTCGGCAGCTGCCAGGTGACGACGTCGCCCGCGGCGATCCCCATGTCCGCGAACCCGGCGGCGGCCACCTCGGCCTGGGCCTTGAACTCGGCGAAGGTCAGTCGCCGCCCGCTCTCGTCGACGACCATCTCGGCGTCCGGCGTCGCCGCCACGCGCTTGTCGAGCAACTCCCACAGCGTGGCGCCTTCGAGCATCGACCCTCTCCTCGTACTCGACGTTTCTGACGGGTCGTCAGCTTAGGCCACGAGGCAGGGACCGCGCCCGAACCCCGATCTTCTGGTCAGCGGGGCGTCGCCCGCGACGCCATGCCGCGACCGGAACGGTGGCCTGCGCCCGGGCGGGCTCAGGGGGTGGAGTCGTCGAGCTCGTCCTCGACGTCGAGCCACTCGACGTGGGCCTTGATCTCGTTGGTGTCGGGGTCGTACCAGCCGTGCTTCTTGCCCTTGGCGAGCATTGTGTCGAAGTCCTCACCCCAGCGCCCGTGCACCCGGCCCTCGGCGAGCTGGCGGACGACGCCGGCCTCGACCCACGCGTGGTCGTCGTCCTCGGGATCGAGGCGACCGAAGCCCTTGGCCTCGAGAACCGCCTCGACCTTGTCGTCGGCGTCGCCGTGCACGATGGCGATGTGGAACCGCTTGGTGTCCTGCGGTTCGGCCAGCTCGACGGCGTCGATGGCGAGATCGATGAGGATGTACACGGCAGCTGTTCCTTCCGGCGGGCGCGGGTCGGCAGGCAGGTTACCGCCGCCGGTGCGCGGCATACGCTTCGGGGATGATCCGCCGCCGCGTCGTCGTCACCGGGCTCGTGCAGGGCGTGTGGTTCCGGGACTCTTGTCGGCACGAGGCCCGCGCCGCCGGGGTGGCGGGGTGGGTGCGCAACTGCCAGGACGGCACGGTCGAAGCCGTGTTCGAGGGCGACGCCGACGCGGTGCTCACCGTCGTGAACTGGTGCATGCAGGGGCCGCCACGCGCCCAGGTCACCGGCGTCGAGGTCTTCGAGGAGGACGTCGCAGGCGAGGCGGGGTTCCGCATCCGATGACCGGCGTGCCCGCGTTCCGGTTCGCCACCGCCGGCGACATCCCGGCGCTGCACCACCTGATCGAGTCCGCGTACCGGGGCGAAGCCAGCCGGGAGGGCTGGACGACCGAGGCCGACCTGCTCGACGGCCAGCGCACCGACCCGGAGGGGCTCGCAGACGTCCTGGCCGACGATGCGTCGCACCTCCTCGTGGTCGAGCGCGACGGAACGATCGTGGGTTGCGTCGTGCTCGAGGTCCGCGACGACGGTTCGGTCTACCTCGGCACGTTCGCGGTGGCGCCGCGCGAGCAGGGCGCCGGCACCGGTCGCCGGATCCTCGACGAAGCGGTGCGGCTCGCCCGCGACGAGTGGCACGCAGAACGCATCGAGATGACCGTCATCCGTCAGCGCGAGGACCTCATCGCCTGGTACGAGCGCAACGGGTTCGAGCGCACCGGCGCGACGGCGCCGTTCCCCTACGGCGACCAGCGATTCGGCCTCCCCCGCCGCGACGACCTCGAGTTCGTCGTCCTCGCCAAGGCCGTGTGACCACCTGACCGCGCCGGCGCATCGGCGCCGGCCCCTCACGCAGATGCGCCAAGAAGCGAGAGGTCAGCCGCCGATGCTGCCCGCGATGCTGCCGGCGATGCTGCCGCCGCTGCTGCTGCGGCCGACGATGCCGCTGACCGGGTTCCCCCGTCCGCCGCCTTGGACGAAGTCGGCGTCGAGGGCGTCGAGGTCGGCGATGACCTCGAGGTCGAGCTCGAGGCGGCGCTTCTCGGCGGGGGTGGTTGCGGGATCCTCGGCGTTGGTCATCGTGAGCCCTCCGGCATCGCGGGTCTTCGTCTCTTGCCGCACCATAGGAACGACGAGCCGTGCCCGGTAGGTACAGATGTCCCGGGTTGGCGGCCGCGGCGCCGCGCTACCCCGGTTGCCAGCCCTCGGGGGCGAGCTCGAAGTGCTCGAACTGGAACGCCGGCGTCACGGTGCAGCCGACGAGCGAGTACGTGCCGGCGCCGCTCGCGGACTGCCAGGCGTGGGCCGGCACCACGATCTGGTGGTGGTGGCCCTGCCGGGGATCCGGGCCGAGCAGGTGCTCCTCGACCTTGCGGCCGTCGACGGAGACCTTGAGCAGCAGCGGGTCGCCGCCGTAGAAGTGCCACTGCTCGAACGCATCGATGCGGTGCCAGCGCGACACCTGGCCGATCGTGAGCAGGTAGATGATCGACGACGTGAGCGGCCGACCCTCGTGCTCGTCCGGGTGCTGCCACGTGCGGCGGTAGTGACCGCCTTCGGGGTGCGGCTCGAGGTCGAGCTGGCGGATGATCTCGTTGACCTCGAACGGCGTCGCGCTCACGCGCTCTCCTTCGTGACGGTGGACCGACCGCGAGGTTGGCACATCCGCGCGCACCACCGGCGTTCATCGTGATCTCACCGACGGCGGCGTACGTTGCGGAAGGCTCCTCCCACCGTCCACGGGAGCGGTGCACGGGCACCGGCGTCCGCGGCCCCCGGCCCTCCCGCCCGCCGGGGGCCGTGGCGCGTCGGCGAGCCGAGCGCGGCGGGTCGAGTGCCGGCGAGGGCCGCCGAGGCTGTCGCCCGAGGCCGCGTTCGGGCTACTTCGTCGCCACGGGTGCGACGGGCGCGCTGCAGGCGTTGGTGAAGGGCTCGGGGTTCGCCGTGAGGAGGAACTCGTAGCGGCCGTCGTCGGCGCAGTCGGCGGCGAGGCCCTCGAGGTTCCAGTTCTGGCCCTGGATCTGGCCCATGTCCCGCAGGTGGATCATGTGCACGGCCATCATGGCGGCCCAGTCCTGGGGCGGCCACACCTCGTACACGTAGGTGTCGGTGAACACGGCGCCCAGGTCGCGGTCACGGATCCATTCGATGGTGAGCGTCGAGAGCCCCGGCGTGTCGTGGTTGTACGACGTGATGTCGCCGTTCTCCGTGAGGTCCTTCATCTGCCCGGTGCGCACCAGCACCACGTCGCCGGGCAGCAGCGTCACCTTGGCGTGCTCGACCGCGGCATCGAGGTCTTCCGCCGTGATCGCGTAGCCCTTGTCGAGGCGATCGACGCCCTTGACGAGCGGCAGGTCGAGCAGCACCCCGCGGCTCATGATGGGGCCGATCTTGTCGGCGCCGCACCGGGTGGCGCCCGCCGCCGTGGTGACCTTCGTGTCGGGGAAGCCGTTGTAGACGAACCCGCCGTAGGTCACGTGCGCCAGGGCGTCGATGTGGGTGCCGGCCGCCATCGCCATGACGACCGAGTCGTCGTTGAACGCCGCGTCGCCCTCCTGCCCGGTGTAGGTCTGGTTGACGCAGAGCATCGTGCGCAGCGGCGCGATGCGCCCGGGCGCGCCGCCCAGCTGCGGGCTGGTCGCGTCGAGCGGGATGGTGAGCGGGATGTGCCGACCGTCCTGCACGAGCGCGACGCCGCGGCGCGTCGCCTCGGCGTCGATCAGGTTCTGGGTGCCGCGCTCGTCACGGTCGCCCCAGCGCCCCCAGTTCGAGACCTTGGCGGCGAGCTCCTGCAGTTCCTCGGGGAGGGCCATCGTGGTGCTCCGTCCTGCCTCGGCCGATCAGAACGTGAGCACGCCGCGGGCGAGGTCGCCGTTGTGCATGTCGTCGAGCGTGCGCTGGATGTCCTCGAGCGGGTAGGTCTGCGTCACGAGCTCGTCGAGCTTGAGCCGGCCCGCCTGGTAGAGGTCGACGAAGAGGGGGATGTCCTTGTGCGGGCGCCCGGCGCCGTAGCGACAGCCCATGATCGTCTTGTCGTTGTACATGCTGTTGACGACGAAGCTGGCTTCGCTGCCGAGCTTGGGCACCCCGAGCATCACGCACGTGCCGCCCCAGTCGAGCAGGTCGATCGCCTGGCGGATCAGCGCGGTGTGGCCGACGCACTCGAAGGCGTAGTCGACGCCGTTCGGGCAGATCTCCTTCACGGCCGCCTCGACGCCGCCGTCGCCCACCGCCGAGGCGTCGATGAAGTGGGTGGCACCGAACTGCCGGGCCAGCGCCTCCTTCTTCGGGTTCATGTCGACGGCGATGATCGGCAGCGCGTCCGACAGCGCGAGCCCCTGGATCACGTTGAGGCCGATGCCGCCGACCCCGATCACCAGCGCGCTCTCACCGTGGCCGACCTTCGCCCGGTTGAACACGGCACCGACACCCGTGATCACCCCACACCCGAGCAGCGACGCCACCTCCCAGGGGACGGTCGGATCGATCTTCACCGCTTGGCGCGCCTTCACGTTGGTGCGCTCGGCGAAGGCGCCGATGTTGGCGAACTGGAAGGTCTTGCGACCGTCGAGCAGGAACGGCGACGAGAGCTTGCCGAACGAGGTGCGGCAGTGCGTCGGCTTGCCGCTGTCGCACGCCGCGCAGGCGCCGCAGTTGCCGAGCGTCGAGATGACCACGTGGTCACCGACCTGCAGCCCCGTGACGGCCGCCCCGACCTCGACGACCTCGCCCGCGCCCTCGTGGCCGAGCACGACCGGGGTCGGGAACGGGATGGTCCCGTCGACGACGCTGACGTCGCTGTGGCACACGCCGGCGGCCTTCAGCTCGACCCGCACGTCGTCGGGGCGCAGCGGCCGCAGCTCGAGCGCGTCGACCACCTGCAGCTTCGACTCTTCAAAGACGATCCCTCGCATCGCATCCCCTTCTGGTCGCGGCCGTTCGGCGGCCGTCGTGGCAGCGTACGTGTGCGCAGCGCCGAACTACCCGGGCCAGACGATCGACTGCAGCTCGGTGTAGGCGTGGAACCCGAACCGGCCGCCGTCGCGGCCCACGCCGCTCATCTTGAAGCCCCCGAAGGGCGTCTCGTGGTTTCGCTGCACGGTGTTGATGCCGACGTTGCCCGTGCGCAGCTGCTGGGCCACCTCGTACGCGCGGCCCGTGTCCTTCGAGAAGACGTAGTCGTACAGGCCGAAGTCGGTGCTGTTGGCGAGCGCGGCCGCTTCGTCGGCGTCGTCGAAGGGCACGACCACGATGACCGGGCCGAAGATCTCCTCCTGCACCACGCGCATGCCCTGCTTCGCGTCGGCGATCAGCGTCGGCTGCACGTAGAAGCCCTTGCCGTTGACGTCGGGCCGTTCGCCACCGGCGACGATCGACGCGCCCTCGTCGCGCGCCGACTGGATGTACGACTCGATGCGCTCGCGGTGCACCGACGTGATGACCGGGCCGAGCACCGTGTCGCGCTCGAGCGGATCGCCCACCTTGAGGTGGCCCGCGGCGCCCTTGAGGCCCTCGACCAGCTGGTCGTAGATGCCGCGCTGCGCGAGCACCCGCGTGGGCGCCGTGCAGATCTGGCCGGAGTGGAAGGCCCACACCGAGGTGATGCCCGTGATCGCGGTCTTCAGGTCGGCGTCGTCGAACACGATGCACGCGCCCTTGCCGCCGAGCTCGAGCAGCAGGCGCTTCATGTCGTGGCCCGCGACGGCACCGATGCGCTGGCCCACCGCGGTCGAGCCGGTGAACGACACCATGTCGACGTGCTTCGAGGCCACCAGCGCCTCCGCCGGCTCGGGCCCCTCGGACACGACGATGTTGACCACACCCGGCGGGAAGCCTGCCTCTTGGAAGACCTCGCCGAGCTTGACGATGCCGAGCGGGTCCTGCGGCGCCGGCTTGACCACGACGGTGTTGCCCATCGCGAGCGCCGGGCCCAGCTTGCCGGCCATGTTCGTCATCGGGAAGTTGTACGACGTGATGCACGCCACCACCCCGACCGGCGCGCGCCGCGCGACGCCGCCGATGATGCCGCCCGGCGCCAGCGCGGTGGTCGGCATGATGCCCGGCTCGATCGGGATCTGCAGCTCCTGCTCGATGCCCTTGGCGTAGCGACGGAACCGAACGGCGGCCATCGGCACCTGCATCTGCTTCGTGACCCGCATGGTCGCGCCCGTCTCGGCCTGCACCAGCGGGACGAGCTCCTGGTACCTCTGGTCGAGCAGGTCGGCGGCGCGATCGATGAGCGCCGCCCGTTCGGCGGGCGCGGTGCGCGACCACGACGGGAAGGCGTCGGCCGCGGCGGAGGCGGCCGCCTGCGCGTCGGCGACCGATGCGTTCGGCGCGCGGCCCGCGAGCTCTTCGGTGGCCGGGTTGACGATGTCGTAGGTGCCGTCGCCGGGCGCGACCCAGTCGCCGCCGATCAGCAGCTGGTACTCGGCGTCGGGGTCAGGGGTCGGCCGGCTGGGCGCGTCGCTCATGGCTGGAAGTCCAGGCTGAGCATCTCGATGGCGTTGCCGCGGACGAGCTTGCGGACGACGTCGTCGTCGAGGTGCCCCATGAGCTTGGTCGCGACCTCCTTGGTGTGCGGCCACGTGCTGTCGGAGTGCGGGTAGTCGGTCTCGAAGACGATGTTGTCGATCCCGACCTTTTCGATCATGCCCTCGCTGAGCCCGACCTCGTCGTCGAAGAAGCAGGCGTAGATCTGCTCGTAGTAGTAGGTGCTCGGCGGCTCGGGCACGAGGTCGCTCGTGTCGGCCCACCCGCGGTTGTGCTCCCACACCTTGTCCGCCCGCTCGAGGATGTACGGGATCCAGCCGAGCTGGCCCTCGGCGTAGGCGAGCTTGAGGTTCGGGAACCGCGGCAGCACGCCCGACATGAGGAAGTCGACCATCGACATCATGCAGTTGGTGAAGGTCATCGTGGACCCGACCGAGGGCGGCGCATCGGGTGACGTCGACGGCATCTTCGACGACGAGCCGATGTGCATGTTCACCACGGTGCTCGTCTCGTTGCAGGCGTCGAAGAGCGGGTCCCAGTGACCAGAGTGGATCGACGGCCAGCCGAGGAACGGCGGGATCTCGCTGAACGCGACGGCGTGCACGCCGCGGGCGGCGTTGCGGCGCACCTCGACGGCGGCGAGCTCGGCGTCCCACAGCGGGATGACGCACAGGGGGATCAGGCGCCCGCCCGTCCCCGCGCACCACTCCTCGACCATCCAGTCGTTGTACGCGTGGATGCACGCCAGCCCCAGCTCGCGGTCCTCCATCTCGCTGAACACCTGGCCGCAGAAGCGCGGCATCGACGGGAAGCACATCTGGGCCTCGGTCCAGTTGGCGTCCATGTCCTCGAGGCGCGCCTTCTGGTCGTAGCACCCGGGGCGCATGTCCTCGTAGGTGATGGGGGTGACCGTCACCTCTTCGCGCGGCACGCCGACCGCGGCGGACAGCCGGGTCTGCGGGATCGCCTTGTCCTCGTAGCACCACCAATCCGCCAGCGGGCCCTCGCCGGGAGCGCCCATCTTGTACGAGAACTTGCCGCCGACGAACGTCATCTCGGCGACCGGGTGACGCTCGACCCGGGGACCGACGTCCTTGAACTTGGCGGGGAGGCGGTCGGTGAAGACGTTGCCCGGCTCGAGCACGTGATCGTCGACCGAGATGATCTTCGGCAGCTCCTGCATGGGCCCACCGTACCCAAGATCTGACGGGATGTCAGCCCCAAACTGAAACAGGTTCTAGTCGCGCTACAGTCCGGATGTCCGACAGTCCACGGCCCACGGGGGGACGAGAGATGGTGCAGGTGCAACAGCCCGGTCCGTACGACAACGTCGGGGTGGGCACGATGCTCTTCACGCTCGTCGAGCCGCACGTCGGGCACGAGGTGGCCTACAACCGCTGGTACGAGCGGGACCACTTCTACGCCGGCTGCCTCGTCGGCAAGAGCTGGTTCGCGGGCAAGCGCTGGGTGGCCACCCGCTCCTTGAAGGACCTGCGCTTCCCGCGGGACGACTCCTCTGCTCGTCCGGCCGCCGCCGGGCAAGAGCCGCGCGACGGGACCGACGAGCGCCGACTTCCGTACGACTTCTTGCCCGACATCGACAAGGGCTCGTACCTCGCGACGTACTGGGTCGAGAAGGGGCTCGACGCCGAAGCGATCGCCTGGGGCTCCGAGCAGGTCAAGTGGCTGCACGAGAACGGTCGCATGTTCGACGAGCGTGACCACATCCACACGCTCATGTACGTGGTGCGCTGGGCCGTGGAGCGCGACGACGACTCGGTCCCCGTGGCACTCGCCCTCGACCACCCCTGGCACGGCCTCGTCGCCGTGATGGTCGACCGCGACGAAGGCGTCGACGCCCGCACGTTCTCGAACGCGGTGCGCGACGAGATCCTGCCGACCGTCCTGCCGGGTTCTTCGGTGGCGCTGGTGGTGGCGGCGACGCCGATCCCCCTGCCCGAGGGCGCGCCCGTGTTCCAGCCGGACAACCCGGGCGTCGAGCGCCGCACCGTGCTGCTGTGCTTCCTCGACGACGGCCCCGCCGGCGCCATGGGCACCGTCCACGACCTCGCGCACGCCGTCGAGAAGACCGGGCAGGGAAAGGTCAGCTTCGCGGCGCCCTTCCTCCCGACCATCCCCGGAACGGACACCTACACCGACCAGCTCTGGTAGCCGCCCCAGCCCAGCGCAGCTGCGAGCTGCGTCAGCCGACGAAGTCGGCCCGTCCGAGCCCGAGCGCAGCGAGGAACCGCTCGGACGGAACCAGCAAGCCCGACCCGACGAAGTCGGCCCCACGCAATGAACCGCGGCGAAGCCGCCCCGGCCCAGCGCAGCTGCGTCAGCCGATGAAGCGGTCGACGCTGACGCGGCCGATCATGTGGTACGTCGTCACCGCCAGGGCCACGACCACGACGACCCAGAAGGCCCGGCGCCACCACGTCGGCAGGCGCGCGGCGAACGTGGCGTAGGCCGGGTAGAGCACCCAGTCGGCCAGCACGAACCGGTTGAAGCTCGCCAGCGACGTGGACGACAGCGGGAGGACGATGAGGGTGAGCCCGAGCATCCACGCCTCCATGGGAAACGCTTGGGGTCCCTTGCGGCGGGCGACGCCGGCCTCGCCGTCGGCTCCGGCAGCCACACCCGCCCCCGCACCCGCCGGGGCATCCACCGGCACGTCCGCCGCCGCGACATCCGCCGCCACACCTGCCGGGGCGGGCGGCACCGGGTCGCGCGAGAACGCCAGCCACCCGATCGCGAAGCCGATGATCGGGATGCAGTAGAGGTCGAAGTTCCGGGAGACGAGCGCCGGCACCATGATCGTCTCGGGGGTGGGCCAGAGGTTCTCGAAGCCGTTCTTGACCGTGACCCACGGCCAGCTGAGGCCGCGGCCCCAGTCCTTCTGCACGTTGAAGAACGAGAACGGGCTGCCCGTGTAGTGATCGATCATGTACAGCACGGGCAGCAGCCCGATGACCGAGGCGCCGGCGTACACGAAGCACCACTTGTCCAACTTGCGCTGCCGGATGATGCGGCACAGGACGATGACCGCCGGCACCAGGATGCCCACGGATCTCGTGGTGCAGATGCCCATGAAGCAGGCCGCCGCGATCCAGTGACGGTTCTTCTTGTCGGCCCACACGGCGCCGGCGCCGAGCGCGATGAAGAGCCCTTCGGAGTAGTACGACCACAGGAACAGCGACGAGGGGAACAGCGCCATCAGCCACACGGCCTTGCGCGCGATCGCCTCGTCCTTCCACGCGCGCGACACCCCCCAGACGCAGATGAACGCCGCCAGCGCCGTGAGGGTGGCGACGGTCTGCCCGGTGATCTGCTGCGAGTGCGTCCACTGGTAGATCGGCCAGCTGAGCCACGACACGCCGGGGAAGAACGCGGTGTTCGGCATCTCCACGTTGGGCTGGGCGTAGCCCTGCAACGTGATCTGCATGTACCGCTCGCCGTCGTAGTAGAAGGGCACCTTCTGCCAGTCGCCCCCGAGGTACGAGCTGACCATCAGGTGCACCACGCGCCACAGCGCGAACAGGGCGACGGGGTACCAGATCCCCGGCAGCCACCGGTGGCCCTGCGCTTCCCACCAGCGGATCGGGTGCAGCAGGTTGCTCTCGCTCCAGGCCCAGTCGTCGTAGTCGTCCGGGTCGTCCGGGTCGTACGCGGGGTTCTCGATCACCCGCGATCGGCGCGCCGGCGGCGAGCCCTGATCGCCGGCCAGCGGTGGAGCGTCGGGCACCCGCTCGTCCGGTCGCACCCGGGCGCGACCGCCCGCAGGCTCACCGGCAGCGGTGGGGGCGTCGTCGGGGGGTGCGGTCGACATCGGTGGGGGTGGCGCAGCCAGCGTGAGGAGGGACGACCGGGCAAGGGAGACGAGCCGGCACGGGAGGACCATGGTACGAGCCGATCCGGCGGTCGTCAGGTCGACGCCCGGACCGACGGTGCCCGCACCAGGGGTCGTCCGCCGAGGGTCGGCCCGCGCCGACGAGCACGGCTCGAGGCGCGCTCAGGTGGCGATCACGCCGCCGTCGACCGACAGCGCGTGGCCCGTCACGAACGAGGCTGCATCAGAGCACAACCACACGGCCGCTTCCGCGACCTCCTCCGCGGTGCCGAGCCGACCCACCGGCAGCATCTTGCCCATGCCCTGCAGCGCCTCCTCGCTGCCGGCGAACCCTTCGAGCATCGGGGTGCGGATCGTGCCCGGGCACACGGCGTTGACGCGGACGTTGCGGCGGGCGAACTCGAGCGCCACGGCCTTCGTCAGACCGACCACGCCGTGCTTGCTCGCGACGTACGCCGGCAGGTTGGCGAAGCCGATCAAGCCCGCCGCCGACGCCGTGTTGACGATCGCTCCCCCACCCGTCTCGAGCATGGCCGGGATCTCGGCCTGCATCGACAGGAAGACGCCGGTCAGGTTCACGGCGAGCGTGCGGTCCCAGTCATCGATGGTCTGCTGGTCGAGCGCCGCGTAGGTGCCGGGCATACCGGCGTTGTTGAGCGCGACGTCGAGCCGCCCGAACGCGTCGATGGCCACCGCCACCATGGCGCGCACCTCGGCCGGATCGGCCACGTCGACCCGCTGGAAGCGCGCGGCACCCCCGGCACCTTCGATCAGCGCCACCGTCGCCGCGCCGCCCTCCTCGTCGCGGTCGGCGACCAGCACGCTCGCGCCATGGCGGGCGAACAGCTCGGCGGCGGCGCGACCGATGCCCGATCCGCCTCCGGTCACCAGCGCCACGCGCCCGGCGAACGCCGGCGTCGCGGGGTCGAGCACGCTCACGTCGCGGGCCCCTCGATCGCGACGACCGGCTCCTCGGTGATCATCCACACGAGCGCGGACGTGTCGAGGAACGCCTTCTCGTCCGGCGCGATCAGCTCGCCGTACTTCGGTTCGGCCAGGAAGTCCTCGAACGACTTCGCCGACTCCATCCACTGCAGCGTGATGCCGTCGTACTCCTCGTTGCCCATCCACGGTGCGGCGGTGGTGCGGCGCAGCTGCTCGTACCGCACGATGTGGCGGGCCAGCTCGGGCGTATCCGCGATCAAGGGCGCGTGCCGGTTCTCCCAGTGGTCGTAGAACTCGTCGCGGGTCATCCCTTCGCGGCGCTTCAGGAAGCACACCAACTTCACCATCAGGTTCCTCGCTTTCTCCGGGGTCGGCATCGGGTGCGGGTCGGGGGACATCACGCGTTGAGCAGGGGGACGACCTGTTCGCCGAAGCGCTGCACCTGGTCGACGTACTCGGCCGCCGAGCGCGTGCGGAAGCGCACCTGCAGGTGGTTCGCACCGAGCGCGCCGTAGCCGCGCAGCCGCTCGGCGATGGGCTCGGCGGCGCCGGTCAGGCACCAGGCGCCGGTGTCGAAGTCGGGCTCGCCGAGGTGGATGTACTCGGTGTTGATGCCGATGTCGATCGGCTCGCCACCGCGGGTCTCAGCCCGCCGCTCGCGGATGAACGCGATCGCCGCCTTCATGCCGTCCTTCGGCGGGCCCTGCG
This sequence comes from uncultured Iamiaceae bacterium, assembly GCA_964446345.1. GTDB lineage: Bacteria > Actinomycetota > Acidimicrobiia > Acidimicrobiales > Acidimicrobilacustridaceae > CAYUOL01. The sequence continues at coordinate 43,510 of CAYUOL010000008.1, forward strand.
GCAACCAGCCGTCGCCGCGGTCGGCCGCGCGGCGCAGGGCGGGCGCCGACGAGCCGCCGACCCAGATGGGCGGGCCCTGCGGCTGGATCGGTCGCGGGCGCTGGCCGGCGTCGGCGAACGTCCAGCGGGCCCCCTCGTGCTTCGGGTGCTCGTCGTGGAACGCGGCCCGCACGGCGTCGATGCCCTCGTCGAGGGCGGCGCCGCGGCCGGCGAAGTCGACACCCAGCAGGTCGAACTCGGACTCGACGTGGCCGGCGCCGACGCCGAGGATCGCCCGCCCGCCCGACACCGCATCGAGCGTCGAGAACCCCTTGGCCGCCATCAGCGGGTGCCGGTACGGCAGCACGTACACGTGCGAGAGCAGGTGCACCTGCTCGGTGATGCCGGCGAGCCACCCCAGGGTCGTGAGCGTGTCCCACCACGACGTCCCCATCTTCTCGTCGAGCGGCCGCGGGATGGCGACGTGGTCGCACACGGCGATGGAGAAGAAGCCGGCCTCGTCGCACGCCCGCGCGATGGCGGCGAGCTCGCCGGCGCCGGCGCCCGCCTCCCACTTCTCGGCGTAGATGGTGCTCTGCGACTGGATGGGCAGCTGCAGGCCGACGACGAGGGTGTCGGCCGGGATGATCGAGGCCATGGCGGTCTCCGTTGCGGAACGACCCCCGTCCCCCGAGGATCCAAACTAGAACGTGTTCTAGCTTAGCAGGTGGGGCTCAGGCGCCGGCAGGTGGCTTCTGCCCGGTGACCGTCGTGTAGAGGATGCGGGCCATGCTGCGCGCCGTGTCGTCGGTGCGGATGCCCCAGAACTCGAAGCCGTAGCGGTGCGCGGCGACGTGCGCCAGCATCGACACGAGCACACCGGCGGTGGCCATCGGGTCGAGGTCCGCGGGGTGCTTCCCGTCGTTGCGGAACGACTCGATGATCGAGCTGAGGGCCATGGTCAGCTCGTTGGTGAAGCGGGTGCGCACCTGTCGGAAGCGCTGGTCGCCCTCGAGCGTGGCGAGGTCGACGACCCGCAGCAACGACCGGTGCTTCTCCCAGAACGTCATGAACTCGTCGACGACGGCCGACGCCGTCTCGAACCCGGCCTTGCCCTTCCAGCTGCCGTCACGGGCGAGCTCGCTGACGGCGACGCCCTCGTGGGCCATCTCCTCCGCCAGCACCAGGATCGCCGCCTCGACGTCGGGGAAGTACTGGTAGAAGGTCGCCGGCGAGGTGCCGGCGCCGCGCGCGATGTCGACGACCTTGAGCTCGCGGAACGAGGTCGTCTGCATCATCTCGGCGGTCTGCTCGAGCAGCTTCTGCCGGGTCGCCCGCCCGCGCCGGCCGGGCACGCGACCGTCGGCCGCCCGCAGCTCCTCGTCGTCTTCCGCGGGCTCCACCGGACCGGGCTGGGTTGACGTCACGGCGCCACGTTAGTTCGCCGCCCCGCGCCATCCGATGCTGCCCGGCTCGCAGGTCTCGGGTCTGTCGTCCCCGGTCTCCGGTGGTGAACGACCCGAGAGGGCTGCGCCGGCACGATCGTCAGCTCGACGCCGCCCGGTCCCACGCCGCCAGCACGTCATCCGCGGTGCACAGCGTGGCGATCAGCGAGAGCGTGTTGTCGAGCACCGCCTCCGCGTAGGCCTCGGGGATGCCGGC
>CAYUOL010000009.1:0-44753 GCA_964446345.1 uncultured Iamiaceae bacterium
ACCAGCGCTCGTCAGGGCGCGGCAGTGAGAACGGATCGAGCGGGTCCTGCCCGAGCACGACGTCGAGCGCGTACGCCTGGTCGCGCACGCGCATCGTCATCGGGGCCTTCACGCCGAGCAGCCCCGAACCCGGGGCGCGGGTGCCGCCGTTGGGCACCCGCCCCGGCGACGGCTTGAGCGCGCTCAACCCGCACAGCGCGGCCGGGATGCGGATCGATCCCCCGCCGTCGGAACCGGTGGCCAGGGGCACCATGCCGGCGGCGAGCGCCGCGGCGGTGCCACCCGACGATCCGCCCGGCGACCGATCGGGGTCCCACGGGTTCCGCGTGGGCCCGAACACCGGGTTCGTCGTGTCGGCTGTCCACCCGTGCTCAGGGGTGTTCGTCTTGCCCAGCACCACGCAGCCGGCGGCACGCAGGCGAGCGACCACGGTCGAGTCCGTGGTGGCGGGCGCGTCGTCGGCGTGCAACGCGGACCCCTTCGTGGTGACGAAGCCGGCGGCGGGCTCGAGGTCCTTCACCCCGATGGGGATGCCCGCCAGCGGCCCGACCCGCTCACCGCGGGCGAGGCGCGCATCGATCGTGGCGGCCTGCTCACGGGCGCCGTCGGCGTCGAGCGCCACGAAGGCGTTCAGCGACGGGTTCAGGGCCTCGATGCGCCCGAGCGCGTGCTCGGTCAGCTCGAGGGCCGAGCGCTCCTGCGCCCGGACCTGGGAGGCGAGGTCGACGACGGATGCGGTGCGGAAGTCCATGGGGCCCTTCAGGGGTAGGTGCGGAGCTCGACCGTGTTGCCGTCGGGATCCCGCACGTAGAGGCTCGAGCCGTCGCCGCGGGCGCCCCAGCGGCGATCGGGTCCGTCGACGATGTCGAAGGTGCCGGAGGCGGCGACGGCCTCGAGGTCCGTTGCCGGATCGACGACGAGGCACAGGTGGTTCATGTTCTCGCCCGTGCGCGGCGTCTCGAGCAGGTCGATGATCGTCGTGGGCGTCACCCGCACCGAGGGGAAGAAGACCTCACCGCGCTCCCACGCGTCGTAGCGGAGCACCTCGAGCCCCAGCACGTCGCGGTACCAGGCGACGGAACGGCGGGTGTCGGTCACGTTCAGCACGACGTGGTCGAGCCCCTCGACGCGGATCGTGGTCGGGGACTCGGTGGCGGGCATGCCGGGAGCATAAGCCTCGCTCGGTGACGCGCGACGGGCGGCGGTGGGTCAGCGCAGCACGATGCAGACCGACGTGCTCTCCTTGGACAGCACGACCGGTCGCCCGGTCGGGCAGGCCGTCGGGAAGGGCACCCGGGACACGATCCGGCCGCTGTTGTCCTCGTCGCACGGCACGCCCATGGCGAAGCGGGAGCCCGAGGCGTCCGTGACGGGCACGCCCTGCGTGGCGTCGCTCACGAAGCGGACGCAGCGCCCCACGCCGAACTGCTGCGTGGTGTCGATGTTGACGGCCGGTTCCGGCCGCTTCGAGGACAGCGCCCCCCAGACCAGCACCGCGGACAGCACGACCGCCCCGATGATGACCGGCGCCCAGCGCACCCATCGTGGCGCCTCGGGCGCCGGCGGCGCCGAAGCCGGCGCGAGCTCGGCGGCCCCGGCCACGTCGACGGCGAGCGCGCCCGAGGCCTCGGCGCGGCTGCGGCGCTCCCAGATGCTCGCCGAACGGCCGCCGACGCCGAGCATCGCGCTGCCGTCGTCGGCCCAGGACTGGTCGCCGACGGGGAGCAGGGTGATCGCGACGGGAGCCGGTGCTGCCTCGGCGTCGCCCGTGAAGGGCGCGGCCGCCTCGCGACGCAAGCGACCCATCGCGTCCGAGGGTACCGCCGCCAGCGGCTGATCGAGCGCTCGGAGCTCGTCGTCGTAGCGGGCGCGGGCAGCGGGGTTGCGCAGCGTCTCCCACGCCATGTCGACCTCGAGCAGGCGGAACTGGGCCCGCTCACACGCGTCGGCCTGCAACGAGGAGGCGCCACCGGAACCGACCGGGGTCAGGGCCTCCTGCTTGAAGCGCAGCTTCCGTTCGAGGTAGGCCCGCTTGACCTCGTCGTGGCTCGCGACCGACGTGACGCCGAGGATCTCGTAGTACGTAGCCGTGGCAGACCCCTCCGTCGTGGCCTCGTCCTCCGCTGGTCCCCGAGGCTTCCCCAAGAGCGTCGGAACGCGCGGCGTTCACATTGAGTGAAAATAGACGGCGGGGCCGCTCGCACCGGTCCTGACCGGCGGACGACGGCGACGCACGGACGCGACACGAGCTGCGCGGACGGCCGGGGGTTCCCGACGAGGGCCGCCGGGTCAGGGCGCGAGCCCGAGGACGGCCGCGGTCAGGCGGCGTGACGGCGCCGGACCGCGAGCACCGTGAGCCCGCCGACGGCGATCAGCAGCAGGCCGGCGCGCACGAGGAACATCGTGGAACCAGAGCCCGTGATGGGCAGCTCGACCGTGGTGATGACCGTCGTGGGCGTGGTCGGCGTCGCGATCACCGTCAGGATGCTGGACACGATCGTGCTGCCGCAGGTGGCCGTGACGGTGTAGCTGCCGGGGGTGCCGGGCGCGGGGAAGGTGGTCTCGAAGCTGCCCCGCTCGTCGTTCTTGGCCGTGGTCTGGCCGACGCGCTCACCGTCGATCGTGATCACGACGGTCGACCCCTTCGGGCACCCGAAGCCGATCGCGGTGACGGGCTCGTTCGGCGTGGTGGTCGACGGTGTCAGCACGATGCCCGGCGTGCCGGGCTGGTACTGCGCAAAGGCGGCGGGCGCGAGGGAGAACGCGCCGAGCATGACCGCCAGCAGTACCAGGCCTCTTCGGATCAAGATCATCCCTCCGCCGCCGAACGAACGGCATGTGAACGTAGTGGTGGCGCCTCCGTCGGCGGACAGTGTGCCCCATTCGCGCACGACCGTCCACGTCGGGCGGTTCCGTGCCGCAGACCATAGTCGGTGGTCGAGGGCCTCCGGTGCTTCTCGCCCACCGGGCTCAGGAGCGGGTGAACTGCGCGTCCACCGTGACCAGCGCCGGCGGCTGCAGCACGACCGACGCCGCCCCCCGGCCGGGATCCACGTTGAGGGCCGGTGCATCGGCGATCTCCCAGTCGCTCGTCGAGCGCAGGTGCAGGGTCACCTTGTCGCGGTTGACCGTCGGCTGGGTGCCGATCCGGAGCGAGTAGTCACGGCCGGCGTCGATCTGGCCGAAGAGGGTCAGCTCGAGTGTGGCGGTGCCCCCGGCCGGGATGTCGAGGTACTGCGAGTAGACCGACCAGCCGAGCTCGTGCTGGTACTCGAGGGCGACGGGCCGGTTCGCGTCCTTGGCCGAGCGCAGCCCGAGCGGCGTGTACAGGGACAGGTAGACCACGTTCGTGCCGGTGGGCAGACCCTGGTCGTTGTCCCCGATGACGGCCTTGGGCAGGCCGGACGACGGCGCGTCGTTTCGCAGCGTGATGGTCATCTTCGACTCGACCGACCCCGTCGACGGGTCGTAACGCGTGTCGTACTCGACCTCGCGGTGCAGGTAGAGATCGGCCTTGTTGTTCGCCTTGTTCTGCGTGACCAGCTCGAAGAAGTCCCCGCCGTCGGGCTGCGGGAAGGCGCCGTTCGCCCCCAGCTGGCGGAAGAGGTCGTCCTCGCCGCCGTCGAGGGCGCTGAACATGAGCCGGCGCTGCTCGACGACGGGGCCCAACACGTCGGCCAGCTTCTTCGGGCTGGGCAGGCTGCCGCGCACGAGCTGGTCGAACGTCTCGCGCGAGGCCTGGTCGAGGAAGTCGACGCGCTCGTTCTTCGCGTTGAAGGTGAGGTACTGGTCGCGGACCAGGATCTGCGCGGCGTTCTCGGCCGTGAGCACCTGGTCGAACCCGTCGATCTTGACCGGCCCGGTGAAGTTGAGCAGCGCCGCCAGCGCGTAGGGGTCGACGGTCAGCACGCCGTCGATCTTGTCGCCCCCCATCTGCGGGTAGAGCTGCGCCGTGGCGCGGGCGACGCTGGGCAGGTCGGGCGACAGCGTGACGTCCTGGAAGAACCTGCCCGGGTGGAACCGGCCGTAGCGCTCGACGTAGTCCTTCGGGGCCGGCGGCGAGGTGACGTCGCGGGTCTCGGAGCCGGGGGCGGCGTTCAGCTCGCCGGAGCGCCCGCTGCGGGCGATGTCGAGCCGGCCGTCGACGGCCGTGAGCTCGGCCCAGTTGCCGACGAACCCGCCCAGCCCCCGGGACTCGGCCGGCTGGGTGAACAGCACCAGGTACCGGCGCGGCGTCGTGGCACCGAGCAGGTCGGGTCCCTTGGTCGCGGCGGACGCCGCGAGGCGCAGTTGGGGCAGCGTGACCTCGAGCTCGTCCTCGACCTCGCTCACCGCCGAGGCCAGCGGCGGCAGCAGCCACGGCGAGCGCACCTGCCTGATGCTCTCGTACGACCCTGCGAACGTGGTGGACGTGGCCTGCAGCGGGCCGGCGAGCGCGGCGAGCTTGGCGACGTCGACGCGGCCGTTGTCGTACTTCAGGTCCTGGATGTCGGTCTGCCCGGCCGCGCCGGCGGCGACGGCGCTCATCTTCGCCCCCTCCCCCGTCACCACCTGCACCGCCCGGACCTGCTGCGCGACGAAGGGCACGGCGCCGGCGGGCTTCGTCCACCAGGCGTCGACGATGTCGTGCGCGGACGCGAACGCGGACGACGCCTGCTGCAGCTCTCCCCCGGCCTCCTCGCTGTGCCCGTCCCGGATCGAGCGCAATCCGGCCTTCGCGTGGCGGGCACCGCTCTGGGTCTCCCCGTAGGCGAGCAGCGCGGACACGCCGAACAGCAGAACGGCGAGGGCCATGAGACCGGCCCCGACCACGAGGCTCTGGTGGATCCGCTTGCGCACGCGGCGCGGCGCGACGGCGTAGGCGGAGGCCAGCACCGGCACCACGGCGACGGCGAACAGCACGGCCGACCCGCGCCCGAACGCGACGTCGGTGAACCGCAGCAGCCCCTGCGCGGCCAGCGCACCCACGATGGCCCCGTAGATCCGCCGCCGGGCGAAGATCGTCGTGACCACGGCGAAGACCAGGCCCGCCGCGGTCACCGCGAACCACCAGCCGGCCGGGGCGCCGACGACGGCGATGCCGGCCAGCACCAGCCACGTCCAACGCCGTGCGCGCGACGCCGCCAGGCTGATCAGGGCCGCCGTGCCGGCCCGCAGGAGGACGTCGCTCACCAGGTAGTTCGTGGGGGACGCGGCGGAGAACGCGCCGCCCACCGCGGCCGCGACGGCGATGGCCACGATGGCCTGACGCTCACGCGGGCTGGTCTGGTGGCCTCGCTTGCGTCCCGGCGCCGGGGCGTGGTGGATGCGCGGCGGGAGCCGCGTCGTCTCCCCCAGGCCGGACGGCCCCTGCTCGCTCGTGGTCGTGACCTCCACCGGGCACCGGGCTCCTGTCTGCTTCCTGTCGGCCGCCGGAAAGCGTACTGCGGGCGTTTCGGCCGTCCAGGTAGCCCCCGGCCCTGGTGGCGGCGGCTACGCTGTCGGGGCTTTGCGCACCGCAGGGCGCTGGTTCGGGGCGGATCCCGGATCACGTCTGGGAGGAAGAGGCACGTATGGCGGCTCCTTCGGCCACCTCTGGCGAGAACGACCCGGACCCGATGCGCGGGGCCAAGGAGCGGCGCGGGGTGATCCCGCGCTTCGGGCAGCTGCTCGAGCGCCACCGGCTCGCGTTCCAGTTCACCGCCGACGTCATCGCCTGGGCTCTGGGCCTGAGCATCGCGATGGTCCTGCGCTACGACTTCGAGCTCGATCCCGGCGAATGGGGCTTCTTCGGGATCGGCAGCCTCGTCGGTGCGGTGATCGTGGCCGGCGCCCTCCAGATGGGCAGCGGGCTGGCCGGTGGGCTGTACCTGGGGCGCTACCGCTTCGGGAGCTTCGACGAGGTGCTCCACCTCGTGCGCACCGTGCTCGTGGCGTTCGCCGGGCTGGTGCTCATCAACCAGTTCCTGCCCCGCCACCTCATCCCGCTCAGCGTCGCGATCGTCGGCGCGCTGCTGGCGCTCGTGCTGATGGCGGCGATCCGCTACCTGTGGCGCCTCATCGTCGAGCGCAACATGCGACCCTCGGCCGACAACGCGACCCGCGTCATCGTGTACGGCGCCGGCGAGGGCGGCGTGCAGCTCATCACCGCGATGTTGCGCAACCCGCAGAGCGAGTACCTGCCGGTCGCCCTCATCGACGACGACCCCACCAAGCGCAACCTGCGCATCATGGGCGTGCCGGTGGTGGGCGACCGCGATGCGATCGCCCGAGAGGCCAAGCGGCTCGACGTGCGAATGCTCGTCGTCGCGATCCCGAGTGCACCCGTCGAGGTGCTGCGCGAGGCGAGCGAGATCGCCGTGGCCGCCAACCTGCACGTGCGGGCGCTGCCGCCCCTGGCCGAGCTCTTCGGGAGCACCGTGGGCGTCGCCGACATCCGCCCCCTCACCGAGGCCGATCTGCTCGGGCGCCACGAGATCGACACCGACATCGACGCGATCGCCGGCTACCTCACCGGGCAGCGCGTGCTGGTCACCGGTGCCGGCGGATCGATCGGCAGCGAGCTGTGCCGCCAGATCGCCCGCTTCGCCCCCGACCAGCTGGTCATGATCGATCGTGACGAGTCGGCGCTGCACTCGGTGCAGCTCCTGCTCGAGGGGCGGGCGCTGCTCGACTCGCGCAACCTCGTCGTGGCCGACATCCGCGACCTGGCGCGTCTCGAAGAGGTCTTCGCCGAGCACCGGCCGCAGGTGGTGTTCCACGCAGCGGCGCTCAAGCACCTGCCGTTGCTCGAGATGCACCCGAGCGAGGCGCTCAAGACCAACGTGTACGGCACGCAGAACGTGCTGACCGCCGCCCGTCATGCTTCGGTCCGCCGGTTCGTCAACATCTCCACCGACAAGGCCGCCGACCCGACGAGCGTGCTGGGCTACACCAAGCGCCTGGCCGAGAAGCTCACGGCCAGCACGGCGAAGGAGACCGACGGCACCTACCTGAGCGTGCGCTTCGGCAACGTGCTGGGCAGCCGGGGGTCGGTGCTCACGGCCTTCCGCTCGCAGATCGCCAGCGGTGGCCCGATCACGGTCACCGACGCCGAGGTCACGCGCTACTTCATGACGGTGGAAGAGGCCGTGCAGCTCGTGATCCAGGCCGGCGCGGTCGGGCGCGACGGCGAGGCGCTGGTGCTCGACATGGGCGAGCCGGTGCGCATCGACGACGTCGCCCGCCGCCTCGCCGCAGAGTCCGAGCGCCCGGTCGACATCGTGTACACCGGCCTGCGCCCGGGCGAGAAGCTGCACGAGGTGCTGCTCGGTGAGGACGAGATCGACCGCCGCCCGGCGCACCCGCTCATCTCGCACGTGAGCGTGCCGCCGATGGCCGTCGACGCCATCGAGCGCGAGGTCGACGGTCTCGACGACGGCGCGCTGTACGACGAGCTGCGCCGGTTGGCGTGGGCCGGGTTCGACGGGCCGATCCCGGAGGCGCACCCCGTCGAGGCCGCCCCCGAGGTCACGTCCCGCCCCCGGCTCGACGGCGACCCGGGCCTCAACTGATCGACCCGACCTTCCCAGGGACTGGGCGGGGGCCGGCATGACGGTGCTGCACCCGTGGTACTTCCTGGCGGGGATCGCGATCGGGGCGCTCGCCGCGCAGGTGGTGGCGGCCCGTCCCGAGCGCCGCGGGCTCGAGCTCGCCGGCGCGGCGCTCGTCGCCGGGATCGGGCTGGCCCTGGCCACCGCACCCGGCGCCGCTCTCGTCCTGGCCCTCGTCGTCGGTCCGGTGGTCGGCGGCGCCGTGGGCGCCGTGGTCGCCGCTGGTCTCGAACGGGCAGCGGGCGGGACCACACCGACGATCCGCGGCGCGTGGTGGATCGCGGCCGTGGGCGTCGTGACGGCGGGCGCCTACCTCTCGGTGCCCGACACCGAAGGCCCCGTGCTGCTGGGTGGGCTCGTGCTCGCGTCGTTCGTGCCGTGGCTGCTCGCGGGCTGGCGCGCCACGCCGCGCCGGCTCGGCGCCGGCGTCGGGGCGCTCACCGCCGTGACCATCGCGGCCGCGGTCGCCGGCGCCGGGGGCCGGTGGACCCCGCTCGGCTGGATCGTGGCGAAGGCGCTCCTTGTCCTTGCGCTGGGGCTGGGCGGGGTCGTCGCGTGGCGCACCCGAGGGCCCGTCACCAGCGCGCCGGAACCCCCGTCGCCGTGACGCCGGCGGGCACGTCCCTGGTCACGACCGCGCCGGCGCCCACGACCGCTTGGGCTCCCACGGTGCGCCCGGGGAGCACCACGACGCCGGTGCCGAGGAACGCGCCGTCGCCCAACGTGACGTTGCCGTTGACGAGCGCCCCCGGGCTGATGGTCACGTAGTCGCCGAGCACGCAGTCGTGGGAGACCACGGCGTTGACGTTGATCTGTGCCAGGCGCCCGATCTCGATGTTGGTGGTCAGCCGCGCGCCCGCGGCGAGGAAGAGGCCGGGCGCGATCCGCACGTCGGAGCCGACCGAGGCCGCGGGGTGCACCAGCGCCATCGACCGCTCGCCCCACGCCGCGTCGGTGTCGAGGATCTGGCGGTCGATGCGGGCCCGCACGGTGCCCGAGCCGATGGCGACGTGGTAGCCGAGGGGCGCATCCTCCGGTGCGGTCCCGAGCAGCTCGAGCACCCGTGCCGCGGGACCGAGGTGGGCGACCTCGCGACGCGCCAGGAGGTCGAGGTCGGCGCCGTCAGCCACGATCCCGACGACCTCGATCGGACCACCGGGCACCAGGGCCGCCACGGCGCCGTGGAGACCGGGGCGCAGGCCCTCGGCGTTGAGCGCCTCGACCACGTCGAGGGTCTCGCGCCCGTGCCCACCGGCGCCGACGACGAGCAGCCGGACCCGACCGTCGATCGGGCTCACGAGGCGCTCTCGGTCGTGGCCAGCGGGTCGTCGGTCGGGTGGCCCTCGGCTCCCTCGCCGCTGAGCACGACCTTGGCCGTGCGCGCCAGGATGCCGAGGTCGGTCCGCACCGACTGGATCTGCACGTAGGTGATGTCGAGCTCGATGCGGGCGCTCCAGTCGAGCGCGTTGCGCCCGTTGACCTGGGCCAGGCCGGTCAACCCCGGGCGCACGCACAGCCGCAGGCGCTGGCGGCCGTCGTAGCGCTCGACCTGGTACGGCAGCGTCGGCCGGGGACCGACGATGCTCATCTCACCCGCGGCCACGTTGAGCAGCTGGGGCAGCTCGTCGAGCGACAGCCGCCGCAACCACCGGCCGGCCGAGGTGATGCGCGAAGCATCGGGGAAGATCGGGTTGTCCCCGGCCACCATCGTGCGGAACTTCCAGACCGAGAACACCTCGCCGCCCATGCCGACGCGGTCCTGCCGGAAGAAGACGGGCCCCCGGGAGGTCAGCCGCACGGCGAGGGCGCACACGGCACCCACGGCGATCGCCGGCACGGCGACCACGGCGAGCAGCACGAGGTCGAGCACGCGCTTGCCCCGGTACGGCGGGTACGCAGGCTCGCGACGGCGCTTCATCCGGATGTCCCATCCTGTGCCAGGAACGGCCCGGCGGGCCGCTGACCGTGGCGGAACGTTAGTCGGAGCCCCGCGGGCGCCCGGGCACGGGCACCCGGCACCCGGTGGGCACCGTGTACCGTGTCCAGGTCCATGCGGGCGGCTCCGGTCGGCGGGATCGAGGTGCACAGGGCCGCCCTCGCGACGCCCCGGGCGACCCGTTCGCCGACCTCGAACCCGTTGCCCCACCCGCTGAGCGGTCCTCGCTCGTTCACTCGCACCGAGACGCCTTGCCCCGCATCTACCTCTCCCCTCCCGACGTCGGTCCCGACGAGCGCTCGCTGCTCCTCGAGGCGTTCGACTCGAACTGGATCGCCCCGGTCGGCGAGCAGCTCGATGCGTTCGAGCAGGAGCTCGCCGCCCGGACCGGCACCCGCCACGCCACCGCGGTGTCGAGTGGCACGGCCGGGTTGCACCTCGCGCTCGTCGTGCTCGGCGTCGGTCCCGGCGACGAGGTGCTGGTGCCGACCCTGACGTTCGTCGCCACGGCGAACGCCGTGACCTACGTGGGTGCGCAGCCGGTGTTCGTCGACAGCGACGAGAAGAGCTGGTGCGTGGATCCCGTCCTGGTGGCCCGGGAGCTGGAGCAGCGAGCGAAGGCGGGACGGCTGCCCAAGGCGATCATCGCGGTCGACCTGTACGGCCAGTGCGCGGACTACGACGCGTTGCTCACGGCCGCCGACCGCTTCGAGGTCCCCATCGTGGAGGACGCCGCGGAGTCCCTGGGCGCGACGTACGGCGGCCGGCCCGCAGGGTCCTTCGGGAAGCTCGCCGTCTTCTCGTTCAACGGCAACAAGATCATCACCACGAGCGGCGGCGGGATGCTGCTGTCGGACGACGGCGCCTTGATCGCCCGGGCCCAGAACCTCGCGACGCAGGCCCGCGACGAGTTCGCGTACTACGAGCACTCCTCGACCGGGTTCAACTACCGCATGAGCAACCTGCTCGCCGCGGTCGGGCGCGGGCAGCTGCGCACCCTCGATCAGAAGCTCGAACGTCGCCGCGCCATCAACCAGCGCTATCGCGAGGCGTTCGCCGACAGCCCGGGCATCGGCTTCCTGCCCGATGCGCCCTACGGCGAGCCGAACCACTGGCTGACCGTCATCACCGTCGACCACGACGAGTTCGGGCGCTCACCGGCCTCGATCAGCGCCGGGCTCGAGGCGCTCGACATCGAGGCGCGCCGGTCGTGGAAGCCGATGCACCTGCAGCCGCTCTACGCCGGGGCGCCCGTGTGCGGGGGCGCCGTGGCGGAACGCATCTTCGAGACCGGGCTCTGCCTGCCGAGCGGATCGGGGATGACCGACGGCGAGCAGGATCGCGTCATCGAGGCCGTCCTCGCCCAGCAGGGCCGGTCGGAGCCGTCCGCCACGCCGTGAGCCCGACGCCGTCGCCAGCAGACGCCCCACTGCGGGTGCTGTGGCTCATCAAGGGCCTGGGTCCGGGTGGCGCCGAGCAGCTCCTCGTCAACCACGCCGCGGTGCGGGACCGGGACGGGTTCGCCTACGAGGCGGCCTACCTCGTCGCGGCGAAGGCGCACCACGTGGCGACGCTCGAAGACCTCGGGGTCCCCGTGACCGCCCTCGATGCCGGTCGGGAGGCCGACGTCCGCTGGGCCCTGCGGCTGCGGCAGCTGGTCACCGAGCGCCAGATCGACGTGGTCCACATCCACTCCCCCTACGTCGCCTCGGTCGCCCGCCTCGCGCTCCAGTCGCTCCCGCGACGGGCCCGCCCCGCGCTCGTCTACACCGAGCACAACCGGTGGCCCCGGCACAGCCGCGCGACGCGGTGGGCCAACCTGGTGACCTTCCCGCTCGACGACGCCCAGGTCGCCGTGTCCCACGACGTGCGACGGACGATCACGCCCGGGTTGCGCTGGCCCGTGCAGGTCATCACGCACGGCGTCGACGTCGCCGAGCTGCACGCGCTCGCCGACGCCCGCGACGCCGTGCGGGCCGAGCTCGGCATCGCCGACGACGAGCTGGTCATCGGCACGGTCGCCAACTTCCGGGCGGAGAAGGCCTACGGCGTGTGGATCGAGGCTGCGGCGATCGCGCTGCGATCGTGCCCCGAGGACGGACCCCGCCTGCGGTTCCTCTCGATCGGGCAGGGTCCGCTCGAGGCCACGATGCGCGCCAAGGTCGCGGCGCTCGACGTCGGCGACCGCATCCAGCTGCTCGGCTACCAGCAGGACGCGACGCGGTTGATGACCGCGTTCGACATCTTCACGTTGGCGTCACGCCACGAAGGCCTGCCGGTGTCCCTGATGGACGCGCTCGCGCTGGGCCTGCCCGTCGTCGCCACCCGCGTCGGGGGCATCCCCGAGGCGGTCACCGACGGTCGAGAAGGCCGTTTGGTCCCCTCCGGCGACGCCTACGCACTCGCGCGGGCCTACCTCGACCTCGCCGCCGATCCGGCCGAACGCCGCCGCATGGGCGCCGCCGCTCGGTCACGGGGCGCGGACTTCGACGTCAGGCTCGCGGTCGATCGACTCGAGAAGCTGTATCGAGCAAGCGCTCGTAGACGGCCAACGTGATCTCGATGACCCGCTGCTGATCGAAGTGCCGCTCGGCGTGGACGCGCGCCTCGGCGGCCAGGGTGCGCCGTCTCGCCGGGTCGCCGGCGAGGAACGAGACCGCCTCCGCCATCGCGATCGGGTCGCGCACCGGCACGAGGTACCCGTTGCGCCCGTCGACCACCACCTCGCGACAGCCGCGGATGTCGGTGGCCACGATCGGCAGGCCCATCGCACCGGCTTCCATCGCGGAGCGCGGGAAGCCCTCCCGATGCGAGGCCAGCAAGTAGAGGTCCATTGCGGTGTACCAGTCGGCCACGTCGTCGCGGGAGCCGAGGAAGGTGATGTGGGCTCGCGCCGCCGCGCGCGCCAGCTCGTCGGCATGGATGCCGTCCCGCTTGGCCGGGTCGTCCGGGCCGATCACGACGAAGCGCACGTTCGGCATCCGGTCGCGCAGCAGCTGCGCGGCGGCGAAGACCTCGCGGTAGCCCTTCTCCGCGACGAGACGACCGACGAGCCCGACGACGACGTCGTCGGGCGCGGCGCCGACCGACGCCCGCAGCGCGGCGCGCACCTGCGGATCCGCGCGGCCGGGATCGAAGCGGGTGAGATCGACGCCGTTGCCGAGGAGGTGCAGCTTCGAGCGCGGGACCCCGACGGCCGCCAGCGTCTCCAGGTCCTCGCGGTTCTGCACGAGCTCGGCCTGCGAGCACGTGGACGCCACTCGCTCGAGGCCGTACACGACCGCGCGCTTGGCGAGCCCGTCACCCGGCGTCGCGTACAACCCGTGGACGGTGTTGACGACGACGGGCACCCGCCGCAGCCGCGCGGCCACGCGGCCGTAGATGCCCGGCTTGGGGTTGTGCGTGTGCACGATGTCGGGCCGCAGGTCGGCGAGCACGGCGACGAGCTCGCGGAACGCGCGGGCGTCGTCGCCCAGGGCCATCGATCGCGTCGCGTGCTCGAGACCCACGTGACGCACCCCCGACGCGCGCAGCGCCTCGACGTGGGGACCGGGCGCCGACACGCCGACCACGTCGTAGCCCGCCTTCGCGAACGCCAGCAGCTGGGGGCGCAACAGCCAGTCGAGGCTCATGTCCGTCGTGGTCAGGTGCACGAGCCGCGGGCGCGCAGGGCTCACCGCTCGGCCCGCCGGTAGCGGACGCGGTCGAGGCGCTCGCGCACCTCGCCCTCGAGGCGCAACCCGCCTCGCGCCTTGCGGGCGAACGCGTCCATGTCGTCGCCCGCGACGACAGGGGATCGCGCCAGACGCCAGAGGTCGGTGGCCCCGGGGCGGTTGACGCGCCCCCCGGCGACGGCCGCCGAGGCCACGCGGGCGCGCACCGCGAGATCCACCGGGCCGCCACGGGCGGGCGCGAGGGCCTTGGGGTACGCGAAGTGGGCCGGGTGCACGCCGAGGCGCTCCTCCACCAGACCGACCGACATCTCGATCTCGCGCGCCGCCGCCTGCGGGTCGATCCGATCGAGCAGGGCGTGGGTGTGCGTGTGGGTCCCGATCGCCACCATCCCGGTCGTGAGCGCGTCGCGCAGCGCGGCCCAGCTCAGGACCGTGCCGTCGTCCCAGAAGGATCGACCGTCCTCCACGAACGAGGTCGCGAGGTACAGCGTGACCGGCACGCCGTGCTCGACGAGGACGGGGAGCGCGTGCTCGACGAAGTCGGCGGTGCCGTCGTCGAACGTGACGGCCACCGGGTGGTCTCCCGCCGGAGCGCCGCCGCCCAGCGCGCGCACGGCGTCGTCGAGGCTCACCGGGGTCGCCCCGCTCGCCGCCGACGTCAGCAACGCCATCTGCGCGGCAAACGCCGCGCGGGGGATGTTCACCGACCCCGCCCGCGCCCCGTCGACCTGGTGGTACGAGAGCACGGTCACCCCGGGTGGCGGTGGGCGCAGCCGGTCCGTCGCGATCGCCGCCTGGCGCAGGGCCCGCCGCGTCGTCGACGCCAGGGCGGCCTTCGCGCTCATCGGGCCAACCCGTGGAACGCGTTGCTCCACTTGCACATCTCGGCGACGGCGTGGTCCAGCTTCGCGAGGTCGGTCGGGCTCGCTGGGTCGACCGCCAACGAGCCCGGCACCCCCAGCACCTCGCGGGCCGCGAGCGTGGGCACCGTCACGAGGTGCGCACTGGCGGCGACGTGCCGCTCGAACCGGTGCCACCCGCCGGGATCCGGCACCGACGCGGTCTTCTTCGTGGTGCCGTCCATCGGCGCCGGCACGTCGAGGACCACGGGCAGGTCGCGGCGGACCTTCCCGTAGAGCGCCATCGCCACGACGTCCGCGCACCAGACGATGTCGTACTCCTGCTCACCCAGGATCCGCGCCATCTGGTGCCGGCCGACGGTCGGATCGAGCCGACCGAGCACCGCGGCCACCGGCGGGGCCTTGCGCGGGCCTTCGTGCTGCTCGCGGTAGCGGGACTGCATCGCCCGCCACCACGACAGGCGGACGGCCCCGGCCGGTTCCAGGGTGAAGACCCGCCCGCCGGTCGCCGGCGCCCATCGCCGCTCGAGGGCGTCGATCGCGTCGCGGGAGCGAGCCGCCAGGACCCAGTCGACCGGGCCGCTCCGGGCCCACGCTGCGGCGAAGGCGCCTGAGCGTCCCGCCGTGTCAGACGAGCTCCCCGGCGGACCACCGAAGACGATGCCGAGCGTGCGCACGCTTAGGACGGGATCCGGAGAGCTGTCACGTCGATCAGCATGCCATCTCCCCTGCCCCTCGCCGCCGCACGCGCCGCCGGAGCTGCCCGGCCGCGCGGCGAGCCCGGCGCCGCAACGAGGGCACCTCGACCGTCCCCGACGTCACCGTGACCTCGGCGTTCGCGAAGCGCCGCTTGTACGGCGCGTCGCCCTTGCCGAGGTCGATGATCGAGATGCCGAGCTCGTCGGCGCGCCCGATCAGATCGGCGAGCAGCACGGTGCCCGGCGAGTAGCGGCCGAAGGCGGGGTCGTAGGCCGGGAGGAACCAGTGCCAGCGACCGTAGGAGCGGGGACCGAGGTGCACGGACACGAGGTGCTCACCGGCCCACAGCGCCGACAGCCGCCCCGCGAACGCCGGTCGGTCGGTGGCGGCCAACGCGGTGACCGCCGCCCGGCACCAATCGTCGGCGAAGATGTCGCGGACCGCAGTGCGGCGGTACTGGGCCGACTTCCACTCGAGCAGCGCGGCGAGCACGGTCGGGTCATCGGTGTGGGCATCGACGCGAACGGCCCCGACCTCTCGCTGCAAGCGCCGGCGGGCGCTCGCGGCGTCGCGCAGCACCGGCCGGTCGGTCGCGGCGTCGGCGACGCCGGCGCGCAGGTCGATCTGGCGGGACGGCCCCATCCCCGTGCGCCATGCCTGCAGCTCGCGCTGATCGATGGGCACGTGATCGAACTGCCACGCATCGAGACCGGCGGCCTTCACCATCGCCACGACGTCGATGGCGACCCCGGGCGCGGCGACGACCCCCTGGTAGTCCGCGAGCCACCGCCCGGCGGGCCACCCGTGGCGCGGGCGCTGCGGATCGCGCTCGAACGGCAGGACGGCGAGGGGGGCGCCGGCGGCGTCCTGCGCCACGATTGCCTCGATCGGCACCGGCGCAGACCCGTCGAGCGCCCCGGTGCGGGGCCCCGCGCTCGCTCGTGCGTCGTGGATGAGCGCGTGGAGCTCCGGCCGGAAGAACGGCGATGCGAGCGTCCCGTCCGGCCCGGCGGCATCGAGCCAACCCGACCAGGCTCGCAACGCGAGCGGGTCGAGGTCGGCCCACGCCACGAGGCGCAGGTCGGCGATCGGCGAGGAAGGTGTCGCACCCGGGCTGCGTATCGAGCCGATCGTAGGTGAGAGCCTGCAGACCGATGACCTAAGGTGCGGGCGGGATCCTGCCGCCTGCGGCTCTGACACCTGGAGCGCACACGCCGAATGAGCCACAAGATGCCGGCGCTGAACCGGCGAAGCGCCGCTGATCTCCGCAAGCACCTCCGTGGCCTCGCAACGCGCGCGGCGCCGTTCCTGGGCACGATCACCGCGGTCGACACCGACGAGCCCGTCGTGGCGCTGACCTTCGACGACGGGCCGCACCCGCAGTCCACCCCGCAGGTGCTCGACGTGCTCGACCGCCACGGGGCCAAGGGCACGTTCTTCGTGCTGGGCGAGCGAGCTGCGCAGCATCCCGAGATCGTGAACCGTGCGGTCGAGTCCGGCCACGCCGTGGCGACGCACGGGTGGGAGCACCGCAGCCTCGTGCTCGAGCGACCCGCGGGGCGCGCCGGCCTGCGGTGGCAGCAGTCGCTCGTCCGGCGCGGATCGGCGTCGCTGGGCTACGGCGGCGTGAAGCTCTTCCGACCGCCGTACGGGCACCAGGACGTGCAGGCGCACCTCATGGCGAGGTCCGTCGGGGTCGACGTGGTCGGGTGGAACGTCGCGGCCCGCGACTGGGGCGACGAGCCCGCGGACGCCATCGCCGCTCGCGTGGTGGACGACCTGAAGCCGGGATGCGTGGTGCTGTGGCACGACTCGTTGGCGGACGCCTACGAGGCCCGGTACTTCGATCGCTCCGAGGCCATCGCGGCGCTCGATCTCGTGCTCGCGGCGTCGAGCGATCGCTTCCGCTTCGTCACCGTTCCCGAGCTGCTGCGCTGCGGGCGGGCGCAGCGGCGGTTCTTCTACCCCCCTCCGGCCGACGACAGCCTGCCCGCGCTGCACGCGCCGACGTGACCAGCGAAGCGGGCGACCGCGGCGGCGATCGAGGTGGCGACCGCGACCACACCACGGCCGGCCCGGCGGCCGAGGTCGCCGTGTCGGACGAGCACGTCGCCACGCGCGACGCCTTCCGGCGCGACGACGTGGTGCAGTTCTACGCGACGTTCCGCGAGGACCTCCTCCCCGGCGAGGTGCACGTGTTCGAGCACGCGGTCCCGCCGGGGGCCCGGGTGCTCGACCTCGGGGTCGGCGCCGGGCGCACCACCCCCTTCCTCGCCGAACGGGCGTCGCGCTACGTCGGGCTCGACTACTCCGAGGGCATGCTCGAGGAGTGCCGGCGTCGCTTCCCCGACCTCGAGTTCGTCCAAGCCGACGCCTCGGATCTCTCGCCGTTCCCCGATGGGTCGTTCGACGTCGTGGTGTTCTCCTTCAACGGGATCGACTGCCTGCATCCCGACGCCGTCCGGCTCCGGTGCATCGCCGAGATCCGCCGGGTGCTCGCCCCCGGCGGCACCGCGGTGATCTCCGAGCACAACCCGCGAGCGATCATCGTCCCGCCCCGACCCTTGCGGGGGGTGCCTGCGAAGGTGGCGGCCGTGCGGGCGCTGAAGGCGCTGCGGGCGACGGCGTCGCGCACCGTCGCGCTCGTGCCGACGCCGATGTTCCGCACCGGCATCGGGTACTACTTCGATCCCGAGCACGGCGGCAACTGGTTCCACGCCGCGGTGCCCGACCGGGTCATCGAGGAGTGGCGGCGCGAGGGCTTCGAGCATCGCGGCGAGGTCGTCGGCTACGACCACCCCGTGCGGGCGCGCGCCCTGCGCACGGGTTGGTACTACTACACCTTCCAGAAGCGCACGTGAGGAGCCTGGCCCTCCTGCCGAAGTGCCCGGTGCCGCCGGACAACGGTGGCCGGCAGCGCCTCGTCGAGCTGCTCTCCGCGCTGCACGAGCGCGGTCCGCTCGACGTCGTCATCGCGCAGCCGATCTCGACCCACGAGCGAGACGAGATCCTCGCCACCTTCCCGGGCGGCCGCATCCACGCTCCGGGGGCACCCGTGGCGACGCACCCGCGTGGCCGCCTGCGCTGGCTCACCGAGCGGCACCTCCCGCTCGGCGTCGGGCTCCTCGACCCGCGGCAGGTCCAGAGCGATGCGGGGTCCTTCGTCAACGCCGCGCCCACCCCCGACCTCGTGTTCGCGGCCGGCGCGCGGGCACGGTGGATCTTCCGGCCCGTTGCCCCCGACGCGCCTGTGGTCATCGACTTCGCGGACATCACCGGCGTGCTCGAGCGCCGGGAGCGCGACGTCCTGCGCCAGGCCCGCCCGTGGCGCTCGCCGACCATGGCCAAGGACCTCGTCCGCCACAGCGTCGACGCCGCCCGCTGGGCGACCTTCGAACGAGAGCAAGCCGCGACCGCGAGCCTGGTGACGGTGTGCAGCCCTGCCGATCGCGACGCGCTCGGCGCGCCACATGCCGCCGTCGTGCCGAACGGCGCGCACCGACCCCCCACCCCCGCCGCGACCCGACGATCGGAGGAGCCGACGGCCACGTTGCTGTTCCCCGGGCAGATGACCTACGGCCCGAACGTCGACGGCGCTCGCTGGTTCGTCGAGGAGGTGCTGCCGAAGCTCCGGCGCGTGCGACCCGACGCGCACATCCGGATCGTCGGCCGCGCCGCACCCGAGGTCGAGGCGCTCGGGTCGGTTGCCGGGGTCACGATCACGGGTTACGTGGACCACATGGACGAGGCGCTCGCCGCGGCGACCGCGGTCGTCGTGCCGTTGCGCCAGGGCAGCGGCACCCGCATCAAGATCCTGGAGGCCTGGGCCAACCACCTGCCGGTCGTGTCGACGACGGTCGGCGCGGAGGGGCTGGCCATCACCGACGGCGACGACGCGCTGCTCGCGGACGACGCCGACGCGTTCGCCGCCGCCTGCGCGCGCGTGCTCGACGACCGTGCGCTGCGTCAGCGGCTCGTGGCGCACGGCACCAAGCGCTTCGAGCAGGACTTCGACTGGCGCGCGATCAGAGCGTCGTTCGGGGACCGAGTCGACGCGGTGGTCGCGGCCGGCGTGCGGGCGGATCGTTGATCACGTTCAGCGAGCTCGGGCGGTGGGGCCGGTTGGGCAACCAGCTCTACGAGTACGCCGCGCTGCTGGGCATCGGCCGCGAGCTCGGCTTCGACGTCGCCATCCCGCCCCTCGAGCACCACGAGCTCGGCTCGTGCTTCGAGATCCGCGCCCCGATCCTCACCCGACGCGACCGTCGCCGCATCCGCCACCACCTGCACGAGCCTCGCATCGGGTACTCGCCGCGCTACCGCGACATCGACGACTTCACCGACCTGACCGGCTACTTCCAGTCGCCGCGCTACTTCCCCGATCGAGCGTCGCTCAAGCAAGAGCTCGTCTTCCGGCCCGAGCTCCTGGACGAGGGCGCGACCTTGGTCGATCGGCACCGGGCGAACGGCACGCCCGTCGTCGGCGTGACGGTGCGGCGCGGCGACTACCTCCTGAACCCGCAGCAGTTCGTCCAGCTGTGGGCGACCGACTTCTACGAGCAGGCGTTCGCGCTCGTCACCCGTGAGGTCGGCGAGGACGTCGTCTTCCTCGTGTCCTCAGACGAACCGGCGTGGTGCCGCGACCACTTCACCGACCCGCGCGTCGTGGTCGTCGACGACGCCACCGATCACGCCCAGCTCGCGATGCTCACGCTCTGCGATCACCTGGTGCTCGCCAACAGCTCGTTCGCCTGGTGGGCGGCGTGGCTGAGCGACGTCGCCGACCTGCGCGTCGCGTCGGCGACGTGGTGGGGCCAGGACTGCGACGCTCCCGAGTCCGACCGGGATCCGCTGCCCACGGGCTGGACCGAGCTCGCGATCCGCACCGGCGCCTGAGCGGTCACCGCCCGGGGCGGGCGCGTCCGACCAACCGCCGCGCGCGCCCCAGGGCGCGGACCGGGATCGACCGGTGCTGGGCGACGTGGCAGAAGCCGGCCACCAGGGTCTCGTGCAGGGCGTCGACGAGCAGCTCGACCTCGTCGAGCGAGATCGATCCGGCCGCCGAGGCGAGCCGCCGATCCATGAACAACGGCTCGGTCTCGACGAGGGCGCGGATGGCGGCGCGCTCGGTGCCGGCCAGCGCACCGACGAGCGGGTTCGCCGCCGGGTCGAGCGCCACCATCGTCGCCCGCAAGCGATCCAGGCGCAGCCGGGCCGCTCGATCCAGCGGCGGCGGCGTGGCCACGGACGGGTCGACGAACGCGCGCCGGCGCTCGTGCTGCACCCGGGCACCCGCCGCGCACACCGCGACCTGCATCAGCCGCGCGTCGCCGAGCGCGGCGAGCGTCCCTGCCGTCGAGATCTCGAGCTCGGAATCGGGCGCGGCCACCGCATGCAGGAGGCGCGCCAGCGCGCCGCGTCCGACGTCGAGGATCGTCGCCGTCTCGAGGGCGCGCTGGTAGGCGGGGACCGAGAGCGCACCCGTGGCGCGTGCGGCGATCCAGATGTCCGCGGCCGCCGACGTCGTCCCCGGAGCGGTCAAGGGTGCATCCGGATGATGTCGTCGGCCACCGTGAAGGTCCACTCGGGACGCCGATCGCGCACCATCGCCTCGATCTCCGCGATCGGTGGGTAGTCACCGGAACCGAACAGGCGGGCATCGTCGATGAGCACGACGTGGTCGCGCGAGCGATGACCGAGCACGGCGTCGAGCTCGGCCAGGATCGGCGTCTCCGAGTCGTCGGCCTTCGCGGTCTCGCCCATCGACCAGTGGCCGTCGAGCCAGAACAACGCCGGTTCGTACAGGTCGTCGAGCACCCGCGGCAGCAGGAGCGCGCTGTCACCGCACAGGATCTCCACGTTGGCGTCGACGGCGAAGCGCACACGCGCCAGCGAGGCGAGCTCCGGCGCCAGCTCGATCGACCACGCCTTCGCCACGTGGTGCTTCACCGCATCGAGGGTGTCTCCCCGGTACGTCCCCGTCTCGATGAACACGCGAGGCGCGAACCGCTGGGCATGGGCGACGACCTCGGCGATCTTCAACGCGTTGGGGGCCGGCACCGGCTTGCCCTCGGCCTCCCAGGCGCGGCGCACCTCGTCGAGCACCCGCCGCTGGGCGGCCGGCCGGCGCTTGTAGGACCGGCGGACCGACCGGACGGCGGTGCCCACCGTCGTGTCGCGCAGTTGGCTCTTGATCGTTTGCAGCATCGGTTCCCTGGCTTCGGCGGTCTCGGGGGATGTCGAGGAGGAGGTCTCGGGGGTGGTGTCGGGGCGTGCGGGGCCGGGCCCGTCAAGCCGGTGGTCGCGCGCTCTTGGTGAGCTCGAAGAGGCCGGTCGCCTCGCGGGCGTCGCGGAAGTCGGCTGGGTCGGCGCCGGCGTGGAACCGCAGGTCGTCGTCGATCGCACTGAACTCGACGAGGTCGAGGTCGGCGAACGTCGACCGCACGCGCTGGGGATCGAGGATCCGGTGGGCGTTGAACTCGACGCGCTCGCGCCCGATCGGCACCGAGAAGTAGAGGTGGCCACCCGGCGCCAGCACGCGGGCCATGGCCCGCATGGCGGTGAAGCACGCCGTCGGATCGAGCGGGTCGCCGTAGCGGCCCAGCCCGAAGTGCTCGACGGCGTGCAGGCTCGACAACGACTCGACGCTGTCATCGGGGATGGAGGTGAGGGAGGTGGCGTCCTCCTGCCGGAACGTGAGCCCCGCCACCGGGCTGTCGAGGCGGCGGATGTCGATGACCTCGACGTCGCGGAACGCGAGCAGGTGGCCGACGAACCCGTCGATCCGCGAGCCGATGTCGAGGTGCGTGGCGGGCGCGACGGCGTGGATCCGGCGCGCCGCCCACAGGTCCTGCTGGAAGTAGGCGCTCGTCGCGTCGCCTGCGCTCGCGGTCCGATCCGCGGTGATCGGGAACGGCTCACCGAGAGCGACCGCCTCCGCCCCCGCGCGGATGCTCGCGTGCCGGAAGGAGCGGTACTCGCGCAGGTAGCGCGGCAGCAGCCGAGCGGTGATCCTCGCCCGTCGGAGATCGA
Organism: uncultured Iamiaceae bacterium; assembly: GCA_964446345.1. Lineage (GTDB taxonomy): Bacteria > Actinomycetota > Acidimicrobiia > Acidimicrobiales > Acidimicrobilacustridaceae > CAYUOL01. The sequence goes on from CAYUOL010000009.1 coordinate 21,773, forward strand.
TGCCACCCATCACCAGGGTGCGGCGAGCGACGGTTCGGGCGCGGGACACGCGCCGATCGTAGTTGCGCGCCGGGACGGCCCCGACGGCCCGGTGCGAACCGTCGGCCCCGCCGGTCGCATGCGGGCCGGTCGGATGGCCGGCCGGTCGTCGGGCTGCGCCCACCGGCCGGCGGCCCGGAGCCGGTGGAGTATCGTCCGCCGGGTGCACGGCGCGGACCCCGGGGGCATCGACGTCTCGGTGATCGTGTGCGTGCGCAACGGGGCCGATCGGATGCACCGCCAGCTCGACGCCGTGCTGAGCCAGGAGTGGGACCGGCCGTGGGAGCTCGTGGTCGTGGACAACGACTCGACCGACGACACCGCCGCAGTGGCGGACGCGTACGCGCGACGCGACGAGCGCGTCCGCGTCGTCACCGCGAACGAACGCCGCGGGCTCAGCTACGCCCGCAACGTCGGCGTCGCGCGGGCCCGGGGGCGGTCGGTCGTGTTCTGCGACGACGACGACCGCGTCGGCGACGGGTGGCTGCAGGCCATGGGCGACGCGCTGCAAGAGCACCAGCTGGTCGCGCCTCGGATGGAGTACGCCGAGCTGAGCGAGCCTGCCGCGTTGGCGGGTCGCGCGGACTTCCAGAGCAACGGCGTCGAGACGGTCTTCGGCTACCCGATCGTCAACGGCGTCGGCGGGTGGCGACGCGAGCTGTGGCTGTCGCTCGGCGGCAACGACGAGGCACTGGACTTCACCGGCGAGGACCACGACATGGCGTTGCGGGCGCACCTGATCGCCGGGGTGACGCCTTCCTTCTGCGCCGACGCGGTCTACCACTGCGGGCGCCGTGCCGGGCGCTCCCCCACCTTCCGCCAGGCGCGCCGGTACGGACGCGCCCAGATCGTGCTCGCGCGGCGCTACGGGCGCGATCGGCCGGGAGCACGCGCGCCGCTCGGCACCGTGCTGCGGCAGTGGGCGTGGCTCGTGAAGCACCTGCCCGACGCCTTCGATGCCGATCGCTCGACCGAGTGGGCGTGGCGGGCGGGTCTGCGCGTCGGGCGCCTCGAAGGCACGCTGCGGCGCGACCGGTAGCCCGCGCCGATGCTCAGAAGCGGGCGAAGTCGGTGTCGACCTTCGGGACCTGCCGCACCCAGGGCCGCAGGCGGATCCCCTTGCGCCTCCCGGCGGGGCTGAGGTCCTCGACCGCGTCCCAGTGGTGCGCGTACACGGCGTCGAGCTGGCGGAACCGCTTGTGGATGTGCCAGTGCAACTTCGGATCGCCCGAGGCGCGACCGCCGGCGTCACCCACGAGCAGCTCGAGCCGACGCCGGCTCACGGCCTCGACGCGGAAGGGGAAGTGGTGCAGGAAGATCGGCTCGGCGGGTTCGATCAGCACCGTGTCGGGTGCGGTCGCCTGGTGGAAGCCGGCCAGGCAGGTGATCGCCGGACCGCCACGATCCCACCGCTGCAGCGGGTGCTTGCGGTGCCCCTCGTGGCACATGGGGTAGGTGAACTCGTCGCACAGCGGCTGGTAGTCGAGCGGGTGGCGCCCCTCGACGTACTCGGGGACGCGGTCCGGGTAGTGGTTGAAGAAGCGGGCGCCCACGACGCGAAATCGGCGGTCGAGCCCGGCGAGGTACTCGCGCACCGTCATGCCGCGCGGCCCGTGCGGGAACTCGTCGGCGTCGAGCCACAGCCACCAGATGTGCCCGACGCCGTCGGACGCCGCGACTTCCTCCGACACGGTCGCGACGACCTCGTTCATGATCCGCATCCGCTCGCCCTCGTCGTAGCGATCGGTGTGGAAGCGGCGGGCAAGCGTGGCGCCGGCCGCTTCGGCGACCGCGATGGTGTCGTCGCGGCTCTCGTTGTCGACGAGGTACACGCGCTCGCAGCCCTGGGCTCGGGCGTTGCGCACCGTCGCTTCGATGATGTCGGCCTCCTGCCACGTGCCGATCACGGCGAACAGGCGGATGACGTCGAGCACTTCCGCGTCGTCGGGGTTCGGTTGGCACGTCGACCACGACGTGTCCGGCAAGCCCGGCTCGGGCTCCCATCCCATGATCCGTCGGCGGCCCGCGCGCACGAGCCGCCGCGCCGCCCGCTCGAACGGCCCCCGTTCAGCCATCGACGGCGGGGGCCCGCCGACGGTCGCCACGCTCGCGCAGGCGCCGTCGCACGGCACGGGACGTCGCCGTCGGGAGCTGGCGCAGCAGCGAGGACAGCGACGCCGGCCGGACCGTCGCACGCTGCCGGGCGACCGCCGCGAGCAGTTCGGGGTGCACCACCGGGACGGGCACGGCGAGGTCGGGCTGCTCGGGATCGGGGATCAGGGGGAACGCCGGACGCACGTCGGCGAAGCGATCGTCCGCCGCGTAGAGCAGCAGGTTCTGCGCGTAGAAGAACGCCACGTCGGGCTCGAACCACACCCGCGGGCGCACGATGTCGTACGCGCGGTACCCGCGTGCCGCGAAGCGCTGCGCCCAGTACGCCGGCCACTGCTCGTTGACGTGATCGACGCCGCCCTGCCCCGGCGGCGCGGCGGAGAACAGGACCACTGGCGCGAGTCCGGTCAGGAAGTCGACGAAGCGGTCGGCGGCCTCGGGGGCGAGGTGCTCGGCCACCTCGACCGACATCGCGAGGTCGAAGGCGCGGTCGATGACCGGCGGCTGCTCGAGATCGGCGGCCTGGAAGCGGGCGCGATCGATGTGGAGCGCGTCGAGGTCGACGTAGTCCCCGTCGAGACCGAGCACGTCGTCGACCCCGTGGTCCTGCCACCCGGCCAGCCACGCACCGGTCCCGCAGCCGACGTCGACGACGCTGGTCGGGTGCGTGAGCTCGGCGACGATCGGTACCACGACGCGTGCCGCGGCGACCGAGAACGGGCTGATCTCGTCGTAGAACCCGTGGTCGTAGGGAACCGATCGGGCGTCGTCGGTCGCGGCGCGCTCACTCATGCGGCCGAGAGCCTACCGGTCACCCATCGCCGCTCCGGACGCCGACGGCGTCGGCGCGGCGGTCGTGCGCGCCGGCCACCGGCGCGCGGCGAGGGGCGGCACCAGGGCGATGGCCAAGCGGCCGAGATGGAGCAGCCGCGGGTCGTGGCGCACCGCTCGGGCGAGGCACGAGCGAGCGTCGGCAGCGCGTCCCAGTCGAGCGGCGGCGACGCCCGCGATCGCCCAGTAGGTGCCGAGCAGGTGCCGATCGGCGCGCAGTTGCTCGCCGTGACGGTCGAGGAGGTAGAGCGCAGACGCGAAGCGCCGGGCATCGGAGTACGCGTTCGACGTGCCGTCCGGGGGCAGGCGAACCGTGAGCAGCTCCTCGTGGTGGGCGCGGGCCGACACCTGCCCGTGACGCGCCGCCGACGCCGCGGTGAGGCGCAGCCCGAGCTCGGTGTTCTCGCTCAGCTCCAGCCCGACGGCGTACCCACCGACCTCGGCGAACAGCGATCGGCGTACGGCGAACATGCCCGGGAAGAACACGCCGTCGATCGACCCGAACGCCGGACCGAGGTGCTCGATCCGCCAGTGCCGGGTCTCGCCCCCGGGCACCACCGCGCGCGCCGCCCCGAAGACGAGGTCGGGCGCGGGCCCGCCCCGCGCGTGGGCCTCCTCGTGCAGGCGCGCCAGCCATCGCTCGTCGACCTCGTCGTCGCAGTCGAGGAACACGAGGTGCTCGCCGGTCGCGACGCGGGCGCCGGCGTTGCGCGCCGCAGCGACCCCCGCGTGGGCGCACTGCACCACGCGGACGCGTGGATCGTCTGCCGCGTGACGGCGCGCGGCCTCGGCGGTGTCGTCGGAGGAGCCGTCGTCGACGACGATCACCTCGAAGTCGGTGAGCACCTGGGCTCGCACGCTCTCGAGCGTCCGGCCGATCGTGCCGGCCCGCTCGTACGCCGGGATCACCACCGACAGCGCGGGCGGTGCCGCTGGCGCCTCGGCCATCAGGACGGGTCGGGCACGAACGTGTCGGGGCCCGGCGGTTCGCCCACCGACCACTCGGCATCCACCTGGACCGCCGCCACCCGCATCACACCGATCGGCGAGCGCGTCAGCTCCCGGCCCTCGACTCCGAAGGCGGTCGTCGGCTGCCACGGGATGTGCAGCTCGTCGTCGCGGGAGCCGTCGAACTCGAGCCACAAGTAGTAGCGGCCGGCCGCGAGGGGCACGTGCGGGATCGTGCACTGCACGGTGTTGCGGCCGGGCGAGAGCGTGACGTCTTCGGAGACGAGGAAGATCGGCGACGCCGTGCCTTCGGTGATGCCGAGGCACAAGCTGCCTTCGATCGTGCTCGGGCTCTCGAGGACGAGGTCGATGACCATCGCCTCTTGCGAGCGGGGGAACCCGCCCCCCACGCGGCCGACCTCGGACTTGCTGACCTCGATGACCCCGGGGCGGTAGACGGCTTCGTCCGACGTCTCGTCGATCCACGCGTGGTAGGCGTCGTCGAGCCACGTGCGGTAGTGGCCGAGGGCCGTGCGCACCTCCGCATCCGATTCCACCTCGCCGTCCTTGAGCCACACGCCCCGCGTGCACACGGACTCGATCGCCGCGAGGTCGTGCGACACGAGCACCAGGGTCGTGCCCTGGTGCAACAGGTCGCGCATGCGATCGAGGCACCGCTGCTGGAAGAACGCGTCGCCGACGGCCAGGGCCTCGTCGACCAGCAGCACGTTCGGCTCGAGGAACGCGGCGACGCTGAAGCCCAGCCGCATCTGCATGCCGCTCGAGTAGAACTTCACCTGCCGGTCGATGGCGTCTGCCAGCACCGAGAAGTCGACGATGTCGTCGAAGCGGCGGGCCACCTCGGCGCGCGAGAGACCCAGCAGCCCGCCGTAGAGGAAGACGTTCTCACGGCCGCTGAGATCACCGTGCAGCCCCGAGCGCACCTCGAGCAGCGCGCCGACGCGACCGGCGACGTCGAGCGACCCGGCATAGGGGTACATGACCCCGGTCAGGATCTTGAGCAGGGTCGACTTGCCGGAGCCGTTGGCGCCGATGAGCCCGACGGCGTCGCCGGGCTCGAAGGCCAGCTCGATGTCCTTCAGGACCCAGCGCCAGCGCTCGGCGTCGCTCCGGTGCCGGCCGAGGTTGGCGAACTGGTCGCGGAAGGACCGCTGCTGCCGATCAGCCCGGAACCGCTTCCAGAGCTCGTGGACCCGGATCGACCCGTCAGGCAACATCCGCGAACCCCAGTTCGAGGCGGCGGAACAGCTTGATGCCACCGATGAGGAAGGCGAACGAGCTGGCGGCTCCGATGCCCAGCAGCGACCAGTTCGGCATGTTGCCGTACAGGATCGTCTCGCGGTAGGCGTCGATCACCGGCCCGAGGGGGTTCACCAAGCAGTACAGGGGCTGCAGGTTGGCCGGGATCTGATCGAGCGAGTACGCGATCGGGGTGGCGAGCAGCCCCAGCTGGAGCAGGATCGGCAGGGCGTGGCGCAGATCGCGCAGGTACACCGTCACGCTCGAGACGATGAGCGTGACCCCGAGCGTGAACGCGACCTGGACCACCAGCGGGAGGATGGCCACGGGGCTCGTGATCTTCGGGGCGAACCCGTTGACCGCGAACAGCAGCAGCAGCACCAGGGCGGCGATCGCGGTGTTGAACGCGGCCACCAGGATGTAGGCGAGGGGGAACACCTCGCGCGGGCACTTGAGCTTGTTGACCAGGTGCATCTGGTTGACGAGGGCCATGCCGCCCGTGCTCAAGGAGGCCGAGAAGAAGTTCCACGCGATGAGGCCGACGTAGACGAAGAGCGAGTACGGCACCCCGTGCGTGTCGATGGTGGCGACGCGCTGGAAGAAGATCGTGAACACGAGCATGAGTGCGACGGGCGTGAGCACCGACCACGCCACGCCGAGCACGGCCTGCTTGTACAGCGCGCGCAGCTCGCGCTCGGCGAGCGCGCGGACCAGCATGCGGGCCCGCCAGATCTCACCCGGGGCGCTGCGCAGGGTGGCTCGCCGCCGGAACCGTTGCGACGGCGTCGGCGGCTCGCGCCGCTCGGCCGCCGTGCGCTCGATGGATTCGCTCATGGAGCCGCTCGGAACATGGGGCTCCCAGTGTACGACCGCCGGAAGGACCCGGAAGCAACCCCGCCGGGCGCCCTCAGCGCGGCGCGGCGACCGCCTCGAGCACCTGCAGCCACCGGTCGGCCACCACGCCGATCTCGAAGTTCGCGAGGCAGTGGCGGCGCGCCGCGTCGCCCCAGGCCGCGCCCCCGTCGGGGCTCTGGAGCACCTCGGCGATCGCCTCGCGCACCGATCGGACATCGGCGCCGGGGAGCACGATGCCGGTGCGGCCGTCGAGCACGACGTCGGCGATGGCCCCGACGTCGGTGCTGACGACGGGGAGGCCGCAGAAGCCCGCCTCGACCAATGCCGCGGGCATGCTGTCGCCGCCGCGGCTGGCGAGCACGACGAGATCGGCGGCGGCGTACGCGGGCGCGGCATCGGGCAGCGAACCGGCGAAGACGCACCGACCGGGCGCGAGGCGGGCGGCGGCGCGCTCGAGGTCCGCGCGAGCCGGTCCGTCACCGGCCACGAGCAGCTGCACCTCGGGGTGCGACGCCACCGCCTCGATCACGATGTCGACGCCCTTCTCGGGGACGAGCGCGGCGATGGACAGCGCCACCGGACGATCGGGATCCAGGCCGAACGACCGGCGCGCCGCGGCCCTCGCGGCCCGGTCCGCCGGCGCGAACGCGTCGGGGGGGACCCCGTTGGGGATGACGGCGATGGCGGCGTCGTCCACGGCGAACCGCGTGCGCAGCACGTCCGCCGCACCCGGCGCCAGCGCCACCACCGCGGCGGCCCGGCGGAGCAGCGTGCGGACGCGCCAGCGACGAGCCGGGGTCGCCGCCCAGAACAACGAGTCGCTGATCTGGCGGTACACGAACGGCACCCCGGTGCCTGCGGTCGCGAGCGCACACGCGGGCAACGTGGTGGAGCCGTGGGCGACGACGACGTCGCTCGTGCTGAGTCGGCGCCGGAGCGCCGACAGGCTCTGATGGCTCAGGCGCGCCGGCCCCAACGTCTCGACGTCCAGGCCACCCGCGGCCCCTCGCGCCAGGGCGACGGTCACGACGTGGTGGCCCCGATCCCGGCACGCAGCACCCAGGTCCTGCGCGAACACCTGGGCGCCGCGCCGGTCGTCGTCGGTGATCACCTGGAGGATGCGCAGAGCGCGCGTCGCCGGCACCGGCGGCGGCGCCTTCGGTCCGGGTCGGTAGGTGCGCGCGAGGTGGAGGAGCGGTCGCAGCCGCGGGCGCGCCCGCAACGACGTTAGGTACGCCCGGCGGGCGAACGCCGTGGACCCGTTGCGTGCGGAGGTCAACCCGATGCGCTGCCACCGCATGGCGCGAGCGCGGGGATGGGCGTCGAACCAGTCCTGGTGCTCCTCGATCAGGCGCAGACCGCCTTCGATGCGTGCGCCATCGCCATGGCTGACGCGGACCTCGGCATGGCGCCGCACCAGCGCGCCGACGCGGGGCACGGTCGCGACCTCGTGGCGCTGCGCCAGCGTCAACCACCACGCGACGTCCTCCGTGCCGCGGTAGCGCTCGTCGATCGGGGTGAACGCCTCGCGGTCCAACGCCGTCGCGATCATCGACGGCGTGACGGTGTCGAGGATGACGTCGCCGACCGCGCCGTCGAGCACCGGCTTCGGCGACGGCACCTCGTCGATGTAGCGGCTCCAGCACACCGCGACGGGGGCGCGCGCCAGACCCTGCAGCGCGAGCTCGAGCCGATGCGGGACCCACAGGTCGTCGTCGGCGAGGAAGGCGAGGTAGCGACCACGGGCCGCCGCCGCTCCCGTGTTGATCGCCGCCGCCGGGCCGCCGTTGCGCGCGCGGCGGATCACCCGCACGCGCGGGTCGTCGAAGGGCTCCGGCGGTCGCGTGCCGGCGTCGTCGACGACCAGCACCTCGAAGTCGGCGACGGACTGCGCCAGCACGGACGCGACGGCCACCGGCAAGAGGTCGGGGCGGTCGTGCGTCGGCACGATCACCGAGAACAGCGGGGTCGGCGGCGCTGCGGTCGCCCCGCCGGCGTCGGGCGTCACGCCGCGCCTCGGCGGCGGCCACGCCGGCCGCCCCGCGCCACGTCCTCGTACAGCGCGGCCATCGCGTCGGCGCTGCGCTCGAGCGTGAAGCGCTCTTCGAACGCCACCCGCCCGGACTTCACGCGAGTCGACGTGGCGTCGGGGTCGACCAGCGTGGCGAGCAGCGCGTCGGCCAGCGCGCGGTCGTCGCCGACCGGCACGAGCAGCGCGTTCTCGCCGTCGACCAGCAGGCCCCGCGTGCCGCGCAACGTCGTGGCCACGATCGGCACCTCGAGGGCGAACGCCTCGATGGCGGCACCGGCCGTGCCTTCGTAGAGCGACGGCATGGCGAACACGTCGGCCGCCGCGAGCAGGTCCGGGATGTCGTCGCGGTGGCCGAGCAGGTGGATCCGATCCCGCACCGGCGGTGGGCACGCTGCGATGGCGGCCTCGATCGCGGCCGTGGCGTTGCCCGTCCGCCCGGCGATGACCACCTCGATCGGGGGCTGGACATCGGCCAGGCGCTCCAGCGCGCGGACGAGGTGCACGTGCCCCTTCTGGTGCTCCTGCCGGCCCACGGCGAGCACGATCGTCCGGTCCTCGCGCCACCCGAGCCGGTCTCGCACCGACGCGCGCCGGGCTGCGGACCGACGCCCGAGGGCCTCGGGATCCCGGCCGCGCTCGACCACCGAGATGCGTGACGGCGGGATGTGCAGCGACGCCACCGCGTCATCGGCCACGCCCTCGGTCACCGCGTGGAAGCGCGTCGTGAGCACCCACCCCGTCACGCCGTCGATGGCCCGCACGGCCTGGAGCTTGCGGCTCGAGACGTTCGGATCCCGGAGGCGCTCGGGGTCGTAGGGCGTGTTCACAAGGCTGCTGATCACCGGGATGCCGGTGCCGATCGCCGCCAGCCGGCCGGCGACGTCCGCCTCGAAGATCGCCGTGTGCACGACGTCGGGCCGCAGGGCCCGGATCTGCCCGCGCAACGTACGCACCCTCGCCACGAGCGAGGTCGGCTCCACGACGAAGACGGGGAACCCGGCATCGATCACCGCGGCTTCGTCACCTTCCGAGCGGTGCGCCAGCGCGAGCACCACCGGCTCGATCCCCCGGTCCCGCAGCAGGGGCAGCAGCACCGCCGTGGACCGTTCGGTACCGCCCGCGCCGAGGCTGTTGATCACGAAGGCCACGCGCACGCGGGGACGTTACCGCGGCTCAGAAGAGCTCGATGTCGCCCAGCCTGAGGTCCCAGGCGTCGAGCGGCGGCATCGTCGCCTGGTGCAGCGACCGCCACGTCATGAGGGGTCCCTGGCCCGGGAGGCGGACGAGACCATCCTGCGCGATCGGCCGCTGGACCCGGATCAGGTAGTCGGGCCGGGCGGTGCGCCGGACCGATCGGAGCAGCTCGGCCCGTGCGGTCGGGTCGTCGTCCGGGACGATGAGGTCGCAGAGCGTCGCCTCGATCGCCGCGCCCCGCTGGCGGAGCCGGAAGCACGCGATGCCCTCGTCGAGGGTCGCCCCCCGCAGGAGCACGCGGTACGCGATCGGACCCCCGGCGTAGCGCCACCGGAGGAACGCCGGTGTGCGGGCGGTGCGCAGGCCGGTCGGGCGGGGTTGGGAGGCCAGGAGCCCGTCCAGCGCGACGTCGGCGCGGTCGGTCAGCACGTCGGCCGCCGCCTCCCCTGCCCCCGTCTCGAGGGACCACTTGCCGGCGGGCACGCGCGCCGCCAGCATCCGGCGCGCCGCCGCCGGCGAGCGCAGACCGACCGCGACCGGCACACGACCGACGACCTCCCACCCCATCTTCAGGTAGCCGGGGCGGCTCTGATCGTTGGGGGTGTTGAACACGAAGTCCGTGCCCTCCGCGCGCACCGCCTCGAGCCCGTGGGTGGTGAGGCGGCGGAACCAGCCCCGACCTTGGTGCGCGGGGTGGGTGGCGGTGTCGACGGCGCGCACGGCGTGGCGGCGGCCATCGGGCGCGTCGAACTGCCAGCGCAGGAACGCCCGGAACGCCACGAGGCCCTCCTCGCCCTCGGCGACCCACATCCCGGACGGCCCGAAGGGGTTGTCCAGGTGCTTCCAGCGGAACAGCGCCCCGTTCGGATCGGCCGCGTCCCAGCCGAGCGCAGCCGCCGCCAGGGCCACGATCGCCGCGTGGTCGTCCGGGGACGCCGCTCGGATGCGCTCCTCCTCGACACCCTCCGCGGCCGGCACGGCCGGCACGATACCCGCCGCGACCTGGCGCAACGGACCCCCGCGAGCGGGCCCGTGCGGTGCGCGCGCGTCCGAGATCGGGGCCCTGGCGCGCCGCGCGACGGGCGGCCTCGCGCCCGCCGACCATGATTCCGATCCGGATCGGGCGGGGTGTACGCTGGTGCACCCTTTCCAGGAGGACTCGGCGCGCCCGTGATCCCCTTGGGACCTGGCACGAGCAGCGAGCGGAGCCGCACCCCGGATGGAGTTGGTCCACTACCTGAGAATCGTCCGGCGGCGCTGGCGCGTCGTCGCGGCGTTCTGCGTCATCGGCGCGCTGGCCGGGGTGGCCACGTCCCTCATGAGCAGCGGGCCGAAGGTGCCGGGCACCACCTACTACCTGGCCAAGCACACGCTCTCGAGCAGCGACGGCACGGCCAACCTCGCCCGCGACGCGGTGTTCTGCACCGAGGGCGAGGTGCCCAAGCGGGTGGCCGCCAAGATCGGCTTCGACAACGCCTCCGCGCTCGCGGCCAAGGTCACGTGCGAGCCCCACCCCGAGACCAACCTGCTCTACATCGCCGCCGCGGACACCGACCCCAAGCGCACGGTGCTCATCGCGGACTCGTTCGCCGAGCAGCTCGTCGTGTACCTCCGCGAGGTCGGCGAGCAGCAGAAGGCCACCAAGGTCGACACCATCAAGAAGCAGATCGCCGGGCTCGAGAACAGCTACCAGCAGGTCCGGGCCGAGCTCGCGACGGCGCCGGCGGACCGCAAGGACCTCCTGCAGGCCCGACTCAACGACCTGGCCAACAAGACGAACACCCTGCGCGACCAGCAGAACGTCGCCGAGTCCCAGCCCGCGGTCACCGAGACGCTCACCACGCTGTCCACGGCCGAGGCGATCACGATCTCCCAGTCCGCGTTCGACACGCTCAACGCGAGCGATCCGGCGAAGAAGACCGGGGCGCAGGCGACCGGCATCAACAGCGCCACCCGCCAGAGCCAGATCGACGCGGCGATCAAGTCCGGCAACACCCTCGGCAAGAGCACGCGCGGCGGCCTCGGCGCGGCGCTCGGCCTGTTGCTCGGCGTCGCGCTCGTCATCGTGCTCGACCGCGTCGACCCGCGCATCCGCACCAAGTTCGAGGCCGAAGAGGCCTTCGGCTGGCCGGTCATCGGCGAGATCCCGCCGCTGACGCGGCGCGAACGGCAGTCGATGACGCTGCTGGCCTTCGACGAGCCGCGCTCGCGCGCGGCCGAGGCCTACCGGGTCCTGCGCTCCGCGTTGCTGTTCGCCACCACGACCGGCGAGCTCGAGGACGGGACGCACCCGATCTTCGCCAACATCGCCAACGCGACCTCGGCGACGGCGGCGACGGCGGCGGCGGCGGGCGACGCCGACGCGGACGGCGCGACTCCGAGCGCGCCGGACGGCGCGTCCGGCACCACCGCCCCGCGCGGGCAGGTGATCATGGTGACCTCGCCCGGCCCGTCCGAGGGCAAGACGACGACCGCCGCGAACATGGCGGCGATCCTCGGCGAGACGGGCCGGTCCGTCATCGTCATCAACTGCGACTTCCGCCGGCCGCGCGTGCACCTCTACCTCGGGGCCCCCGACAGCGGCCGCCAGGTGAACGACACGAAGGTGCCGAACGTCAAGCTCGTGACGCAGGTGCTCGACAACCCCCAGGACGCCAACCCGGCCGAGGTCGTGGCGGTGCAGCGCCAGGTCATCCGCAACGCCCGCGAGATGTTCGACATCGTCCTGCTCGACACGGCGCCGCTGCTGACCACCAACGACGCCACCGAGGTGCTGGCGGTCGCGGATCAGGTCGTCGTGGTCGCCAAGGCGGGCAAGACCCACAAAGAGGCGGCGGATCGCGCGGCCGAGCTGCTCGAGCGGCGCGGGGGCCCGGTGATCGGGGTCGTGCTGGTCGGCGCCACCGACGTGCCGACCTCGCGGTACTACTACTACGGCGACACCCCGGATCGCGAAGAGCCCGAGCCGGGCGCCGAGGAGTCGAGCCCGCTCGACGCCCTGCTCGCCACCGCCGGCGCCGCAGCGTCGTCGTCGCCCGCGTCGGCGCACGAGGCGCGTCCCGAGGGCGCGACCACGACCGGCGAGCCGGTCTCCGTGCCGGCCACCAGCACGGTCACGGCGTCGACCGCGGTGGCCGAGGCGACGAGCACGAACCTGACGAGCACGACCAGCACCGCCGGCGACGGATCCGCCACCGACGCACCGAGCACGAGCGGTCGCGCCCGACGCGGGCGCAAGGGCTCGACCGTCGCGTCCCCCTCGGCTTCGACGGCGACCGTCGCGCCGGTCACCCCGCCCTCCCCCGGCGGCGGCGCAGGAAGCGCCACGAGCGGGGCCCCCGGCGCACCCCAGAGCGCACCCCCCAGCGCGTCGGGCTCCACGACCTCGCCCTCGCCCGCCGGTGGCAACGGGAACGGGAGCGGGAACGGGAAGCCCTCGCCGCGCCAGGGCCGCGCGCCGGGCGAGCGCGCGGAGCTCTCGCCGCAGACGGCGAGCGGCGAACCCACCACCGAGGTTCCGGCGTCCGACACCGCCGCCGACACCGCGGACGGCGCCCCGACCGCCCTGCCGGATGCCGGGAACGTCACACCGAGGGACCGGGAGCGCACGAGCCCGGAACCCGCGACCCAGGAACCGGCGAGCCAGGAACCCGCGACCCAGGAACCCGCGAGCCAGGAACCCGCGAGCCCGGAACCCGCGCCTCGAGGCCGCCGGGGTCGCCTGCGGGGCAAGGGCGCCGCGCCCCGATCCGCTGCGACAGACGACTTCCCGGCCGACCTCATCGCGCTCGACGCCATCAGCGAGCCCGTCGCCCCGCCCCCCGGCGCGTCGGCCTCCGCGCCCGAGGTGCCCGAGGCGCCTGCGGGCTCCCCGTCCGCGACCGCCGACGACGCATCGGCGACGTCGCACCCCGCGCCTCCGCGCCCGCCCACCGCGAACCCAGACCCGCCCGCCGGGACATGAGCGGGGGCCCCGGTCCGACCGGGCCGGTTCGCACGTGGTCGCCCACGACCGCGCACCAGCGCCGAGACCGGGTGTTCACGCGGCAGCTGCCCGACGGCGTGCTCGTGCTCGGCCCGGACAGCTCGCAACCGATCGTCGTCACCGGTCCGGCCGCCGACGTCTGGCCGCTCGTCGCCGTCCCCACGACCTTCGACGACGCCGTCGCCACGCTGGCCGAGCGCTACGCCGCCGATGCTGCCGTCGTGGCCGCCGATCTCGAACCGGTCTGGAGCGAGCTCGTCGCCCGGTCGGCGATCGGGCCGACGTGACGGACGCAGTCGATCGACGCGCCGGCCCGCCGCTGCGAGATGCTGCGCTGTTCCCACTCGCATCACCCGCGGGGCAGCGCCTCGTGGCCGCCGTGTTCGCCCATGACCTGCCCGGCTGCACCGTCCACCTGCCGACCGAGGCGCTCGAGCCGGCGACCTGGACGAGCCTGTTCGAGACCGTGCACGCGCAGCGCGGCGACGCGCTGCTGGCCTGGGCGATCCATGACGGCCACTGGCCGTCGACACCGGCGCAGCGGGAGATCGCGCTGGCCGCGAACCAGCGCAACATGGCGCTCGCCGTGCTGCTCGAGCGCGAGCTGGCCGACCTCGCCGACGACGCCGAGCGGGCGGGCGTCGACCTGCGCGTGCTCAAGGGCCCGGCGTCGGCGCACCTGGACGAGCTCGACCCGGCCCGGCGCTCGTTCGGCGACCTCGACCTGCTCGTGCGCGCCGAGGACCTCGACACCATGGCCGGCGTGCTCACCGCCCGCGGCGGACGCCGGCGCTACGCCGAGCCGCACCGCGGGTTCGATCGCCGGTTCTCGAAGGGCATGAGCTTCGCCTTCGACCGCAACTGCGAGGTCGACCTCCATCGGTCCCTGACCTCCGGCGCGTTCGGCCTGAGCATCGTGCTCGACGACCTGTTCACCGATCCCGAGCCCTTCCTCGTGGGCGGACGCCGCGTGCTCGCCCTGGACCGCACCAACCGGTTCCTGCACGCCACCTACCACGCGCTGCTGGGGGCCGACCGCGTGCGCCTCAACGCGCTGCGCGACGTCGTCCACACGGCGCCGCGCGACGACCACGAGGTCCGTCGCGCGCTCGCCCGCGCCCGGCGGTGGCACGGCGAGGCCGTGGTCGCCCGCGCCACCCGACTGGCCTGCGCGTGGTTCGGCTGGACCCCGACCCCCGTGCTCGGTGCGTGGGCCCGCGGGTTCGTCCCCTCCGCCCGCGACCGTCGCTGGATGGCTGCCTACGTCGGCGGCGGACGTTCCTACGCGGGCCAGATGCTCGTCGGCCTCGAGGCGATCCCGGGGGTCCGCGACCGCCTCGCCTATGCCGCCGCGAACGCGCGATCACCGCGGCCGGCCCCCGTCTCGGAGCGCTGGCGGCGTGGCGTCCGCGCCCTGCACCACGCGGTGACCCCGTGACCACGCCGACCCGCGGGTCCGGATCCGGCCGGCGACCGTCGACCGGCGGCACCGATGCGCCAGAAGCCGCCCCGCCGACGGCGCCGGTGGTCCGCACCCCGGCCGCCAGGGCCCGCGCCGCCCGCACGCGACGCCGCGGGACGGCGGCGGGTGCCCCGCTCCCCCCGGACCTCATGGGCGACCTGGTCGAGGACCTGCACCTCGACCGCTCGTCATCGGACTCGTCATCGGGCTCGTCATCGAGCTCGCCGGGGACCCCCGGGCCGGCTGCGGCGCACGACCCCACCGATGACGCCCGCCGACCGGCGCTCCCGCCGCTGCCCGTGCGCAGCGCCCGCCGCACGCGCCACCGCCGCAGCCCGTGGACGGCTGCGGCCGGGGTCACGACGCTCGTCGCGGTGCTCGCCTGCGTCTACGGCACGGTCAACCCCCGGGGTGAGGAGGTGCCGGTCTGGGGCATCGTGCTGATCCCCGCGTTCCTGGCCCTCTCGCTGCTCATCAGCGCCCGCACCGCCCGCGCCGAGACGCGCTTCGACCTCCGCGGGATCGTCGCGCTGGCCTTCGCCCTCCGCTGCCTCGGCGCGCTCCTGCGGTTCCAGGCGCCGGTGGACGCGCTCGTCTACCACCGCGAGGGCGAGCGCATCGCCGACGACCTCCGCGGCATGAACTTCTTCGTCGCCACGGGGCGGAACATCCCGGGCACCGGGTGGATCCGGTACGTGTCCGGGCTGACGCATGCGTTCTTCCTCGACGACATGTTCGCGACGTACATGGTCTTCACGTTCCTGGCCTTCGTCGGCACGTTCTTCTGCTACAAGGCGTTCGTGCGCGCGGTGCCCGACGGGGACCACAAGCGCTACGCCCTGCTCGTGTTCCTGTGGCCCTCGCTGGTGTTCTGGCCGTCGAGCATCGGCAAGGAGGCGTGGATGCTGTTCGGGCTGGGCATCGCCGCCGCCGGCGTCGCCCGCGTGCTGCGGGGCAACATCGTCGCGGGCTTGGCCGTGCTCGCGCTGGGGCTGCTCACGCTCTCGATGGTCCGTCCCCACATCGCGCTCATGGTCGTCATCGGCCTGGCCATCGCGCTGCTCGCGCGGCCCGGCAAGGCCACGACCGTGCGCACCGCCGGGCGCATCGCGGCCGTCGTCCTGCTGCTCGTGGGCGGCAGCATCATCGCGGGCCGCACCTCGGAGGTGCTCAAGCTCGACCAGGACGGGACGGAGGACAGCGTCCTCGACGTCGCCAACGCCTTCGCGGTCACCCAGGAGCGAACCGAGCAGGGCGGTGCCGCGTTCCGCCCACCGGTGGTGCGCACGCCCGTCGACTACCCGTTCGCCTTCGTCTCGGTGTGGTTCCGCCCGTTCCCCTGGGAGGCGCGGGGCGGCGGGGGCGAACCCGCCCTGACCCAGATGCTGAGCGTCGCGGAGAACCTGGCGCTGATCGGCCTGATCGTGCTCTCGTGGCGCCGCCTCCGCCAGCTCCCTCGCGCGCTGCTCCGGGTCCCCTACGTCACGTTCGCCGCGACGTACGTCATCGTGTTCGTGTACGCCTTCTCGGTGATCGGCAACTTCGGGATCCTGGCGCGCCAGCGCACACAGGGCATCGTGCTGTTCTTCGTGCTGCTCTCCCTGCCGGTCGCCGACACCGTGAAGCGGCGCTCGTACAGCACGCGGGGGGCCGAACAAGGTCGCGCTCGCCGCGCCCTGCGCTCGTTCACGCCGGGCGTGCGCTCGCATCCGACCGCCGACGACTGCGCGTGACCGAGGCCGCGCCCCTGCTCGACGCGCCTGTCGGTGACGGGTTGCTCGTGTTCGACCCGACGCGCATCCGCGCCCACGGCCTCAACGCGAGCGCGGCCATCGTCTGGCGCGCCCTCCTCGCGGCGGCGGCGCACGCGGGTCGGCACGACCCTCGCGGCTGCCCGGTCGACCTCGACGACGTGACCGATCGTGTGCTCGCGGTCGTGGGCCCGGGCCCGGCGGACGCGCCCGAGGTGCGCGCGCAGGTGCGCGCCGTCGTCGCGCAGCTCGAGGACGAGGGGCTCGCCGGCCCCGCTGCCGCGACCGACCCACCCGCTCGCGACGTCACCGCGACCGGGTTCCCGAACGTCCCCTTCACGGACGAGCCCGCGCCTGCGCTCGCGGACGCGCTCTGGGTGCACCGCTCCGGGCCGTACCGCGGCGTCGACGTCACCTTCGATCTGGCCTGCGACGACGCCGTGCTCGGCGCCTTCCTCGCCCAGGCGCTGCGACCGCTGCTGGTCCGCCCCGAGGACGACGGCGCGGCCGGCGGAGCGATCGGGGGACCGAACGGCGACGAGCGACCCCCGCCGGTCCGCCGCTACCAGGTCGTCCATGGGACGGAGACGTTCGAGCCCCAGGGCCTCGTCGTGCTCGACGGCCACGTCGTCGCGCGACCGGGCCGGGGCCGCCACGTCGCCGCGCTCGTGCTGTGGCACATCAACCAGCTCGTCAGCGAGACCTCGACGCGCTGGATGGTGCACGCGTCGGCGATCGTGCCTCGCGGTGCCCGTGCCCGCGAGGCCATCGTCTTCCCGGCGCGCCGCAACGCGGGCAAGTCGACCCTGGTCACCGGTCTGGTGCTCGAGGGCCACGAGTACGTCACCGACGAGGCGGTGGCGATCGACGCCACGACCGACCGGGTCGTGCCCTATCCGAAGGCGATCACCCTCGAGCGCGGCTCGTGGCCCCTGTTCCCCGCTCTCGATCTGCAGGCCCACGGAGCCGATCCCTTCGCGCACGACCGCTGGTACTGCGACATCGAGGCCGGAGGGGCCGGGCGCGCCGTCCGCGACCGTGTGGCGATCGGTGCGGTCGTGTTCCCGTCCTACGAACCGGGCCACCCCACCGAGCTCGAACCGGTGGCGCCGATCGAGGCGGCCGTCGCGCTGGCGGAGAACAGCTTCAACCTCGGCCTGGTCGGCGCGTCGGCGATACCGTCGCTCGCGCGCCTCGCCGAGCGCGCGCCGTGCTTCCGGCTGCGCTCCGGCGACCTGGAGACGGCGATCGCGGCCCTCGCGCCGGTGGTCGCCGCACTGGGCTCCGGCTGACCCCGCGGCGGACAGCAGGCCGCCGACCCCCCGGTTAGGGTCGCCCGCATGGCGCAACGAGAACGGTCATGGTGGGGATGGGGTTGGCAGGACCAAGCCGTGGATGCGACCGCATCCGAGAAGCTGGCCCGGTCGATGTCCGCGCGCTTCGGCGTCGCGCTCGACGTGCGACCTCCGCCCGAGCTCGACGCCATCGACATCCCCGAACCCGACGTGGCGATCCCTGGCGCGCTCGCCGAGATCTGCACGACCGACCGCGAAGCGCGGGCCGGGCACACGTACGGCAAGTCGTACCGAGACGTCGTGCGCGGCGCCCTCGGCGACTTCCGCGGCGCCCCCGACGTCGTGGCACACCCGAAGACCGAGGCCGACCTCGTCGCCGTCCTCGACTGGTGCGCATCGGCCGGGCTGGCCGCCATCCCCTACGGCGGCGGCTCGTCGGTCGTCGGCGGCGTCGAGCGCCCGCGTGACGATGCGTGGCCCGGGGCGGTGTCGATCGACCTCACCGGGCTCGACCGGGTCCTCGAGATCGACACGGTCTCGCGGGCCGCCCGCATCCAGGGCGGCGCGCTCGGTCCCGTGCTCGAGGACCAGCTGCGGCCCCACGGCTACACGCTGCGGCACTTCCCGCAGTCGTTCGAGTTCTCGACGCTCGGTGGCTGGCTCGCGACCCGCTCGGGCGGCCACTACGCCAGCGTGTACACGCACATCGACGATCTCGTCGAGTCGATGCGGGTCGTGACGCCGACCGGCATCAGCGAATCGGCTCGGCTCCCCGGGTCGGGGGCCGGCCCGTCGCCCGACCGACTGTTCCTCGGTTCGGAGGGATCGCTCGGCATCATCACCGAGGCGTGGATGCGGATGCAGGACCGGCCGCGGTTCAAGGCGTCCGCCGGGGTCCGCTTCACCGACTACCCCGCCGCCGTGCGCGCCGTGCGCGCCATCTCGCAGGCCGCGCTGTTCCCCACCAACTGCCGGCTGCTCGACGCCGGCGAAGCGGCGCTGTCCGCCGGCGTCACCGACGGCACCGCCCTCCTCGTGCTCGGGTTCGAGTCGGCCGACCACCCGGTCGACGCGTGGATCGGGCGCGCCGTCGAGCTGGCCCGCGCCGAGGGCGGCACGCTGCCCGAGGCACCCGTGATCACCGCCCCGTCGGCCGACGCCGGCGCGACCGGCCCCCGGGCGGGCAGCGAGGGGGCCGTCGGCGCGTGGCGCAGCTCGTTCCTGCGGGCGCCCTACACGCGCGACGCGCTCATCCGCATGAGCGTCATCGTCGAGACCTTCGAGACCGCGTGCACCTGGGACCGCTTCGACGAGCTGCACGCCGGTGTCACCGAGGCCGTGACGAAGGCCGTCACCGAGGTGTGCGGCTTCGGGATGATGACGTGCCGCTTCACCCACGTGTACCCCGACGGGCCGGCGCCGTACTTCTCCGTGTACGCGCCCGGGCGACCCGGCTCCGAGGTGGCGATGTGGGACGAGATCAAGGTTGCCGCCTCCGAGGCGCTGGCCCGCCACCGCGGGACGATCACGCACCACCACGCCGTGGGGCGCGACCACGACCCCTGGTACCGGCGCCAGCGCCCCGACGTCATGGGCCGGGCGCTGCGGGCCACGAAGGCCGAGCTCGACCCGGCGGGGATCCTGAACCCCGGGGTGATCGTGTAGGCGCGTCCATGTCCTGGCGCACCCACCTTCGGCACGACCCGGTCGGTCCCTTGCTGCGCGCCGAGAACCTGGCCGTGCGCGGAGCCGAGCGGCCTGTGGAGCACGGGCGCAACCGTCCCGAGCACCCCGACAGCGACGTCGGCCGGATGCTCCAGCGGTTCCTCGGCCGCGAGGATGCGCCCTGATCTCCAGGGGGCCCGCCGCATGCGAGACTGGCGTGCTGTGCCTCCGATCCCCGATGCCTGCGTGCTCCACCCGTCGCTGACCCGATCGAACGAGGTCGTGTGAGGAGCCTGGTCACCGGCGCCGCGGGCTTCATCGGGTCCAACCTCGTCGATCACCTCCTCGCGGACGGTCACGAGGTGATCGGAGTGGACGCGTTCACGCCGTACTACCCGCGTGCGACGAAGGAGGCGAACCTCGCCGCCGCACGCGACCACGCACGCTTCGAGCTGTGCGAGCTCGACCTGCGCACCGACCGGCTGGACGACGCGCTCGAGGGGGTCGAGCTCGTGTTCCACCAGGCGGGCCAGCCGGGCGTGCGACTGTCGTGGTCCGACGGCTTCGCCGAGTACGACAGCTGCAACGTGCTCGCCACGCAGCGGTTGCTCGAAGCCGCCAAGCGGTCGGCCGCACGCGGCGCTCCCCCGCTGCGCCGCTTCGTGTTCGCGTCGAGCTCGTCGCTGTACGGCAACGCCCCCCGCTACCCCACGACCGAGGTCGATCTCCCACAGCCCCACAGCCCCTACGCCGTGACCAAGCTCGCCGCCGAGCACCTGTGCGGGCTGTACGCGTCGAACTGGGGCGTGCCGACAACGGCGCTGCGCTACTTCACCGTCTACGGGCCTCGGCAGCGACCGGACATGGCGATCCAGCGCCTGCTCGAGGCCGCCCTCGACGGCACGGCGTTCCCCCGCTACGGCGACGGCGGGCAGGTGCGTGACTTCACCTACGTCGCCGACGTCGTGCGGGCCAACCTCGCGGCCGCGACCGCGACGCACCTCGAGGCCGGCGTCGTGTGCAACGTCGCCGGCGGGGGCTCCATCTCGATGTCGGACCTGATCGATCTGGTCGGCGAGCTCGTCGGCCGACCGGTCACCATCGATCCCCAGGACGAGCGCGCGGGCGACGTGCAGCGCACGGGGGGAGCGATCGAACGGGCGGCCGACCTCCTCGGCTGGCGACCGTCGGTGTCCGTCCGGGACGGCGTGGCGGCGCAGCTCGAGTGGCTGCGCCACCGCCGACGCGCGAGCGACCGGTGACGGAATCGATGCATCTCATGCATCTTCATGCTCTTTCGGTTGCGATTCCGATGCATCTCCTGTAGTTTCCGTGCCCATGGCACGCGGGCTGGGGCACGACCGGAGCAGTGACCGCTCGGCCGGCGGGCCGGGTTCGGCGGGCAGCACGACCGGCGAGAGCGGGCGCCGCCGGCGGCGCGGGCAGATCCGCACGACCGTCGAGCAGCGCAACGGGCAGCCCGTCCTGGTGAAGCGCGCCGACGACGCCGACGGTCACACCGCACTCGCGCACGAGGCCCGCATGTTGACGCTGGCGCGCCACCCCGGGGTGGTCGAGCTGCTCGAGGTCATCGACCAGCACGAGCACGGGGAGCACGACATCGAGCTCGTCCTGCGCTTCGTCAGCAGCCACACGCTGACGGCGGCCACGTGCACATCGCCCGCCCACGCGGCCGGCATCGTCGCCGCGGTGGCCGAGGCCGTCGCCGACCTGCACCAGCTCGGCATCGTGCACGGCCGCATCGAGCCGGCCCACGTCGTCCTCAGCACCGAGGGCCACCCCCTCCTCGTCGGCTTCCGCGAGGCGACCGTCGGCACCGCCCTCCGGCCGGCCGGGCCACCCGCGGGTGCGCCGCCGATCGGCGTCGGTTCGGGCGGCGTCCCGCAGCGCCACGACGACGTCGC
Organism: uncultured Iamiaceae bacterium; assembly: GCA_964446345.1. Taxonomy (GTDB): domain Bacteria; phylum Actinomycetota; class Acidimicrobiia; order Acidimicrobiales; family Acidimicrobilacustridaceae; genus CAYUOL01. Next base: position 43,127 of record CAYUOL010000009.1, read on the forward strand.
CGCGCTTGGACGCCTCCTGCGCGACCTCGTGGTGGGCCAGCCCGACGGCCCGCTGATCCCCGAACGCCGCTGGCGCCGTGGCCGCGTCGACGCCCACGACCGCCGCGCCCTGCTCACGCTGGCCGATCACGCGACCGCCGACGATCCGCGAGCCCGCCCCGGCGCGCGACGGTTCGCCGCCGGGATCCTCACCGCCGTCCCCCACGCCACGCTGGGCGTGCCTCCCGCTCTCGGCCCGCGCGCGACCGGTCGGTTCGAGCCCGCCGACGACGGCCAGGCACCGCCTTCGCCGTCGGCCGAGCCCGCAGGGCACGCGCTCGACGGCACGGCGGGGGACGAACCCGCGACCGCGGGGCGCGAGCCCGACCGCTCGGCGATCCCGCCGCCCGCGCAGGCCCTCATGGATCGACCACGTGATCACCCGCGACGGGCGCGGCGAGGTGTCCCTTACGCGGTGGGGCTGCTCGGCCTCACGTCCGTCGTCTTGGGAGGTGCCAGCCTGCAGCACGCCGACCGGCCCGAGCTGCGCACCGACCGCGATCTCGCACCGTCCGGGGCCGCCCAGGATCGCTCCGCGGCGACCGCCGCGCCGGGTGCAGACGCCGGACCGCCCGGCCCGACCTCGCCGGGCTCGTCCCCGGCCCGAGCGGCGACCCCCGACCCGACGCCTCCGGCACCGCCGCTGCGGTTCCAACCCGCCGGCATCCTCACCCACGACGGTCACCGCTACACCGTGGGAGCCCCAGGTGATCAGGTCGCCGTCGGCGCGCTCACCTGTCGGAGCACCGAGCCCGACCGCGTGGCCGTGCTGCGGGTCACGACCGGCGAGATCTTCGTGTTCGACGGCTGGGCCGACCACGATCGTGCCCGCGAGGCACCGATGGTCGCTCGGGTCGAACCCGGGTCGCACTGGCTCGATCCGGGCGGCCCGAGCTGCACCGCGCTGGCGGTCGTCCGCCCCGACAACACCACCCGCATCGTCGACCTGCCCGCGAAGGGATCACCGTGATGGCCCGCTGCCTCCGCCTGACTGCGTGGCTCGGCGCGCTCCTCGGCGCGCACGTCGCGCTGCAGCGCACCGCGCCGCTCCTCCGCGGACCTGCGCCGGGCACCGATGTGCTCGCCTGGTTGCAGCAGAACGACCCCGTGCTCACGGCCTTCGCGGGACTGCGCGGCGCGGCACTGGCGCTGACCTGGTACCTCGTCGCGGCGACCGGCCTCCAGGTGCTCGCGCAGCTCAGCGGCCTCCCCGGGCTGCGGCGCACCGCCGACCGCGTGACGATCCCGGTGGTGCGCCGGCTCGTCCACCGCGCCGTGGGCACGGGCCTGGCCGTGGCCATCGCGGGTGGCACCGTGCCGCTGCTCGCCGGCGCGGGGAGCGTGGCCGGCGCCGAGCCGACGCCCGCGGCGCCGCCCGTCGTGACGATGCAGGTCGTGGACGACTCGGTGCCCGCGCCGCCCGCGCCGCCCGCCACCGAGATCCAGATGGTCGAGATCGACGAGCGGCCACCTCCGCCCGGTGCCCCCGCCGATCCTCCGCGGCACGCGGGCGCCGACGATGCGGTGGCCCCAGCCGGCGACGCGCCGGCGGGTGCTCCGGTCACCGACGGTCCGTCGGCGGCCCCCA
>CAYUOL010000010.1:0-27849 GCA_964446345.1 uncultured Iamiaceae bacterium
CGCGACTCGCTCAAGGCGCACCTCGCGCTGGAGGAGGCCACCGCGCTCACCCAGGCCGCGGTGGCCGCAGGTGCGTACTCGGTGGTGGTAGGTGCTGGTGGTGCCGGCAGTGGTAGTGGCAACCTCGGTGGTTCGGGGGGCCAGAGCCAGCTCAACCTGCCGACCAACATCGTGGCCTTGGGAGGCGGCGGTGGTGCCGAGACGAACATCAACGGCGCTGGTGGTGGCTCGGGGGGCGGGGGTGGCGCGCAGTCTGCGACGACAGGCGGGTCGGGAACCTCGGGCCAGGGCAGCAACGGCGGCGGTGGTCTGACGGGAACCTGGGCCGCTGGTGGCGGCGGCGGGGCGAGCGCCCCGGGAGGGACCGCCGTGAACATCGCGGGCGTCAACATCAGCGGTTCTGGCGGCGATGGCGTGACCTCGGCGCTCGCCACCGCAGTCGGCGTCGGGTCGCCGATCGGTACGGTTGGCGGCGGAGGTGGTGCGTCGGGCCGGGCCGGCAACCAGGCCACCCACGGCGGTGGCGGCGCCGGCGGCGGCGGTACGGGGGATGGTGGACTCGGTCCCACCGGGCCGATCAACGGCGCGGCCAACACCGGTGGTGGCGGCGGTGGCGGCACTGGTGGAACAGGCGGCTCCGGAGTGGTCATCGTCAGCTACCCGATCCCGCCTGGAGGTGGGGTATCGGGGAGCGGTGGCACGGTGACCACGTCCGGTGGGATCCGCTACCACCTGTTCACCGGAAACGGGACCTTCACCATCGCGTAGCGCGCTCGCGGTGCTCGGCCGCCACGTTCGTCACCCGGTGGCGAGCGTGGCGGTGAGCGCTTCGGCGGCGGCGGCGGCGTCGCCCCGCTCGCCAGCCATGTGGGTGGCGGCGCGGGCGACGGTGCCGACGGCCTGCAGGACCTCGGTCGACCGGGTGCGAGCTGCGACCGCATTGGCGATGAGGGCTCCGGCGCCAGTGGCGCCGTCGACAGAGCGGACGGACCACGCGGCGTCGGGGCGGTAGGTGATCGAGGCGACGAGCACAACCGGAAGCGGTGTGGTAGCGGCGTGACCGCCCAGCTCGGTCACCGGCACCTCTCGTCGCCCGGTGGCACCTCGGACCGACAGCCGTCGCGGGTACGGGTGCACGAGACCGCCGGTGTCGAGCACCGCGTACTCGTCGGACAGGTAGGTGGCACCGGCGCGCACGAGGGCGGCCACCAGGGTGGTCTTTCCGGCCATGCTGGGGCCCGGGATCACGATCGCCCGACCGTCGACGGCTACGACCCCGGCGTGCACGAACACCAACCCAGGCGCTTCCAGGGCGATGGCCGTGCGGATCGCGCTGTCGAGCGCGTGGAGTGCACGTGGCGCAGAACCCGACGAGCAGATCGGCTCCTCCCCGCTCTTGCCGTCGCCCCCGCTTGCGGTCTCGACGGTGAACTGGTTCCCCTCGCACGTGATCGAGAACCGGGTAGCCGCGATCGCGACATCGGGACGCGCTGCCGCTCCCGGTGGCAGGAGCGCTCGGACCAGCACGTCCAGTCCCGGTTCGGTGCAGCGCCCCGGCGAGCAGCGGTGGCGCACGTCGACATCGACACCGACGCCGTACGTCTCGAGGGCGAACCGGGTGCGTCGAGCGCCAGTCGATCCCCGCGCCCCGTCGTCGCCGACCGCAGCGTTCGGATTCGGGTCCACACGCCCGATCGTAGAGCGGCGCGATCGCGCTGCAGGGCAACCGCGTCGCGTCAGGTAGCGGGGCTCGGACATCTGGCGCAGCAGTAGAGCTTGCCCTCGTCGGTCCAGTGCTCGGTGATGTCGGCTAGCCACACGACGTTCGGTTGGGCCGCGCTGAACATGCGCCGCACGAGTTCACGAGCGGGAACATCATCTTCCCGGCAAGTTCGCCTGGGACAGATACGCCGCGGCGCGGCGCAGCAGCTCGTTCTCCTGCTCGAGCAACCGGATCCGCTTCTTCGCCTCGCGGAGCTCGGCCAGCTCGGTGGTCGTAGGTCCGGGTCGCCGACCCTCGTCGCGGGCGGCCTGGGCGAGCCAGTTCCCGAGACAGGACTCGGTGATCCCGAAGTCCGCCGCGCGTCTACTGGGCCGTGCCCAGGGGCGTGACGTGTTCGCGATCACCTCCACGGTGGCGCCCCGGCGGCTTGTGCGGCTCGCCGTGGGTGACGCCGATTTCGAAAGGCTCCTCGCCGAAGGACCGCTGCTCTCCGACGACGAGCTCGTGACGCTGGCTCTCGGCCTCGATGATCGGTGAGCGGGCCCAGCCGGATGGGCCAAGACCGAACGGAGGGGTTCGCGCAGGAGTGAGGGAGCACGACCGTCGGGGATCAGGCCAGGGGTTGAGCTACGGGGCCAGTTCGTCCGCGTCGAGGTCGATGATGGCGGCGATCGACCGCTCGAGCATGGTAGCGGCGAGGGCCCACGCCCGATCGTTGGCGAGCTCGACGGCACACACACCCATCGCGTACGAGAGGCAGAACAGGATGGTGCTGCGGTAGTCGTCCCACAGCTCCCCGAACGGATAGTCGGTGACGCCACCGGTGACGAGGGTGTCGTGATAGAGCTGCACGAGGTCCCGCTCGTGGGCCCGCCGGTCGGCCAGCGCCGGCGGTCGAAGGCCCACCTCGTCACCGAGGGTGCGGTAGATCTCGACTTCGCGTTCGTAGAAGCCGTAGCCGGCAGCCACCGCCCGCACCTGCTCGTACGGGGGCGCCATCTTCAGGATGATCGACCGGGGTCCGGAGCCGGACGCGTAGGCAGGCGTCAGGCGGAAGAGGAGGCTCATGATGCCCACACCCACCCCGACGGGCTCGATCTCGAGGGCATCGACCACCGCCTCGAATGCCACCCGCGTGCAGGGCTCCGGTCAGCCAGTCGGGCGTGACCTCATCGACGGTGACCGGAATCGCCGGCACGCCAGACACGTCGGCCGAGACCTCGTGGGTGCCGTGGCTGTGACCGGCGATGCGCTCGATGTCGGGCGTGGTGTCGGTGGTGGCGGGTGTGGTGATGGTGTCGTTGGTGTTCATGGGTCGATCATCCGGTGGGTCCGCTGTGGGATGGCTGTAGCCGGGCTGTAGGGCTCGTTTGCGGTGGTGGCGGGTTAGCTTCTGGCGGTGCGGATCAACGTGCTCGGGCCGTTGGACTGATCGGCGAGGGGGTCGCGGCGCCGACGCGTCCCAAGGAACGGGCGGTCGTGGCGTTCTTGGCGTTGCGGGCGGGGCGGCCGGCGTCGGTGGCGGAGTTGATCGATGCGTTGTGGGGTGATGAGGCGCCGGTGACGGCGGTGAAGTCGCTGCAGTCGTATGTGGCCCGGGCTCGTTCCGTGCTGGGTCGTGAGGTGTTGGTGGCCGCGGCGGACGGCTACCAGTTGACGATCTCGCCTGACGATGTCGATGTGGTGCGCTTCGAGCGGGCGTTGGAATCGGTGCGGGCGTTGCGCGCCGAGGGCCGGCTGGGCGCCACGGTCAGTTTGTTGGACGACGCGGCTGCGCTGTGGCGGGGGGCGCCCGATGTCGAGCTGCCCGAGTCGGAAGTCGCGCGCGCGGAGGCCGTGCGGTTGGGTGACCTCACCCCGCTGTCCCATCACTTCGCCGAAGCCGCGCCCGCCGGCGAACACGACCGCGCCATCCACTACACCCTCGCCGCCGCCGCCCAAGCGACGCGAGCCCGCGCCTTCGACGAAGCCGTGACGCTGCACCAGCGCGCCATCGAGCTGCTCGACGACTCAGCCGACGACGATCCGACGAGGCGCTGTGACCTCGTGCTCGATCTGGCCCGAGCCCAACGCCTCGCTGGCGGTGACTGGCGCGGCGCCGTGGCCGAGGCGATCGACCTCGCCCGCTCGCTGGCGGACGGCGAGCGGCTCGCCCAAGCGGCGCTGGTTCGGAACAAGGGGTGGGCGACCGCCGCGTTCGTGGTGAACGAGGAGTTCGTCGCGCTGCTCGAGGAGTGCCTGCGGCTCCTGCCCCAGGATGACTCGGTCATCCGGGTTCAGCTGCTCGGCACGCTCGCCGTGGAACTCCACTACAGCGGTGATGTCGAACGCATCCGTTGCGTGGCCGACGGCGCCGTCGACATGGCGACCCGGCTGAGCAACGACGACCCGGAGGTCCTGTTCGTCGCGCTGCAGTCGCGGAGCAACGCGATGAACGGCTGGCCGGCGCGGTCGGCCAGAGACCAGTGGATCGCCGACCTGGAGCGAATCATCGGACTGCGCGACCACCTTCTCGATCCGGCGAGCCGGTGGAACGCCGACGGGGCCGTCTACAACCTCCGCTGGTGGGTCGGCAGGTTGAGCGATGCCGAGGCCGACATCGCCTCGATCGAAGCGGCGGTGGGGCCCCTCCACCAATGGACGGCCTCCTTCGACCACGCGGGCCTGGCCTTGCTGCGCGGCGACCTCACCCGGGCCGAAGCCCTGGCCGACGACGCGCTCCGCTGCGGCGAAGAGGCCGGCGAGGACGACGCCCTGCAGCTCTGGGGCAACCAGATCCTGTTCCTACGTCGCCAGCAGGGCCGAGCCGACGAAGCCATCGCGGTCATTCGACACGTCATCGAGTCCGGGACCCCCGGCCTCGGTGAGTGGAACACCGCCCTGACGTTGCTGTTGTGCGAGGCCGATCTGCTCGACGAGGTCCCCACGCCGTACGCGATCGCCGTCGACGCCCAACGGGACCACCAATGGGACACCGCCTATCTCCCCGGCGGCGTGGGCCTCGCCTTCGCCGTCGCGGACCTCGACGACCAAGCCACCGCCCGGTGGCTCTTCGACCAACTCGAACCCGCCGCCGACTTCGTCGCGACCTGGGGGCCGATCAGCCTCCTGGGCCCCGTCACCCTCGGGCTCGGCCGGCTCGCGAGCTGCCTCCGCCGTCACGACGCGTCCGACGAGTACCTCGACCAGGCGATCACGTGGGCCCGCGACCAACGCGCGATGTACCAGCTCGCCGAGGGCCTGCTCTATCGAGCCACCAACCTTGTGCGCCGCGACGCTCCTGGCGATCGGGACCACGCGCTCGAGCTGCTCGACGAGTGCGGCACGATCGCCGAACCACTGGGCTTCGGCACGATCCTGCGCCGCATCGAGCGCGCCCGCGCGTCGATGACGTGACCTCTTGCTGGGTCGGCGCTCGCAGCTGGAAACGCGTGACGCCCAGACTGATGATTCGCCCGATATCGACCTGACCGAGGTTGACCCTGACGGGCCGGGATTGTCCGATTCGCCGTGTACCAGATGTGTACCGCGGCGGTCCGAGAACCGCGAAAGTGCTGGTCAGAACCCAGGAACCAAAGCTTCCCAAGCTGAGAACGCGGGTTCGATTCCCGTCACCCGCTCTCGATCCGACCGCGTTTGCGCAGGTCAGCCGCGGTTTTTGGGGCGACAACCACGCAGCGGGCCGGTCCGCCACCGTCCGTATTTGCGCAGGTCAGAGCGCTGCGACTCGATCGAACGTGTGTCCAGTGTGTCCCAGATGTGTACTGGCGGCACCCTCCGAAGGCGAACGTGAAGGCCAGCGCCTCACAGACCATCAGCCTGGCCGGCAGATGTTCGCGGGTCTTGGCCGTGGTGAACCGCAGTCGTTCGAGCCGCACTCGGCGACGCCGACTTCGACCGGCTTGTCGCCGAAGGAGCCCGACTCACCGACGACGAACTCACCGCGCTCGCCTTGGCGCTCGGTGCGCCTTGACCTTGGTCGGCAGTCAGTAGTCGAAGTCGACGGTGAAATGGTGGTGCAGGACCAGGTCATCCAACTCCGCGGCACATGACCTCAGCTCCTGCGCGTCGACGTCGAGCCCATCTGTCGACCAGAACGCCACGTTGGTCGATGTCGCCGGCGTCGTGCGACTCCGGTAGACGATGCCGTCGAGGTCGGGCCACCATGACCGCACTGCGTCGGCGAGGCGGTGGCACGCCTGCCAGACGTCGGGCTCGTGGCTCGTGCGGTCGTCGACTTCGAGCGCATTGAGGTTCGACTCGGTCCGCAGGTCGAGGACGCGAAACAAGCGCGTCGTGATGAGACGGACCAACAGGTGCTCGTCATGATCCACCGGGATGAACAGACCGGTTTCGAGGTAGCGCTCACGGGCGGCCCCGTGGATCGACTGGCCGGCATAGCGAGTCCGGAACATCCCAGTCGCTGAGTCGAACCGGTAGCGCGGTGACGCCAACCCGTCCCAGGTCCAGTCAGCTGGATCCGTGCTGTCGATCCGCCACAGCTCGGTGCCGGCGGCAAGGCTGCGTCGACGGAGCCCGGCAGGCCGATCTGCCGGGTACGGCGCTGAGTACACGATGGAGTGTGATCAGCCGAGGGATTCCAGGATCGCCCAGGCAACCGCCTGCATGCGGGGACGGTCCAGCGCTTCGGCGATGCTCTGGCCGCCGAGCTCGTCGCGCTGCAGTCGCATGATCCGGTCGGCCCCCATCGCATCGGACGTGAACCGTCGCAGCGCGGCCAGGATCTCGTCGAGATCCGAACGTCGCTCGCCGTCGCGGAACTGCCATGCTGGGAACCAGGTCGCGTTGCCGATCTGGCGGCCGATCAGCTTCCCGCGGCTGTGCAGACGATGCACAGCCTGCGGTGTCCGAAGATGCAGCAAGCGCTGAACGTCCGCGGTGACGAGACAGCCCTCGAGGAACCGCTCGCGGGCGTGGTCACGGCGCTGGCGATTCAACGCCGTGGCCGCGCTGTGGGAATACGACCCCGCCGTCGACGTCGGAGCCTCGACCAGTTCGAGCAGCGCACCTGCGAACCGGGGATCTTCGGATGCCCTCCGTTCGACTCGGGCGATCGCTTCGGCGGTCATGGCCATGCGGGCACCGTACCGGGTGATTGAAACAATCGCAACAGATCGGTCGGGGCCTCTCGCATGGCACATGCATGGCACATCCGCCGTCGGCCAGCGCAGTCCGCAGCGGTCCGCCGATTCGGGAACCCGCTGCTCAGGCGTCCACAGGCGTCCGGAATGATCCGTACCAGACCCCTGTACTCCGATTCCCAAGCTGAGAACGCGGGTTCGATTCCCGTCACCCGCTCTGCAGGGACTCGCAGGTCAGGGGCACTTTCGGGGTGTCTTCCGAGCATGCCCGCGCGGGCGTCCTGGCGCGTGGTGGTGCCATTCAACGGGCGACCGGCGCGGTCTCGATGGCTGGTTGGATACTCAGCCCCTGTGCTGACGGGCCTCTGAGCCCGCGGGCCGGCCGCTGGGGTGGTGCCATTCGGGTGCCATTGGGTCGTGTCGACGGTCAGGCATGACCAAACCACGCACTGGCACGATGATCGAACGTTCACCGAACCATTGGCGGCTCCAAGTCGCTGGTGATCCTGATCTGCTCACCGGTGAGCGTCGCCGGCTCTCGCGCACAATCGTCGGGAACCGCCGCGATGCCAAGGAAGCCCTCCAGCGACTCGTCGTCGAGGCCGGTGCCGGTCTCCATGGTGACAGCGGGACAACCGTCGGGGTGTTGTTGGAGATGTTCATGGCCACCGCGACGCTGGCGCCGTCGACGCGACCGTGACGCCGCCATTCACCTCCAAGCAGTGCTGGAGAACCCCCATGCCTGCGGCTGAAGCTGCGACGGACCTGGAGTGAGACGTCACACCCGCTGACGTCGCGTCCGCCGCGGGCTCGGAGCGTCACCTGGTCCGACCACTCGACAACGCGTCCGGCGGCCGGGTGCTGTACTCGTTCCGCGATGTCATCGCGCTGCGGACGTTCGTCTACTTGCGTGAGACCGAGTCGTTGCAGCGCATTCGCAAGGCAGTCAGCACGTTGCGCGAGCTCGGCAATACCTATCACCGGCGACTCCGCCGCAGTCGATCTTGTGGAGCAGCCCGGCGCTCAGCGTTTCGCCCTCGTCCTGGCGGACGTGTTCGCTCCGTTCGAGAACCAGGGAGGCGACCGCGTCGTCGACCTGTTCCGTCCCCGCAAGCACATCGTGGTCGACCCCGAGGTCCGTGGCGGCTACCCCGTCATCGAAGGCACCCGAGTCCAGTTCGACTTGGTGTCCTCGCTCGTTCGTGACGGGGTCGAACCCGCCGAGATCAAGGATTTCTGCCCATCGGTGTCAGCGAAGGGGCAAGCGACGTGCGTTCCCGACAGCAGCACCAGGAGGGTGTCGGCGTCGGCGTCGCCGAAGGTCGTGACATCGATCGTGAGGTGCGCGCCGTCGGGTCCCGGCGCGTCGATCGGGTGGCCGACGACGGGGAGACCGACCGTCGCCGCCGCACGGTGCAAGCGGGCCCGGCACTCGGCGTAGGTGAGGGGCAGCCGGGCGAAGGGCAGGTCCTGGCCGATCACGGTGCGCCCACCCGGTCGAAGGGCAGTCGGTCGAGGTCGACGTTGCCGCCCGACAGGATCACGCCGACGTCGTCGGGGAGCGAGGCTCCTGACGCGCCCAGCGCGAGGAGGCCGGCCAACGCCGTGGCGGCGCTGGGCTCGGCGACCTGCTTCAGGCGCGTGAACACGAGCGCCATCGCCTCGACGATCTCGACCTCGGTGACCGTCACAACCTCGACGCCGTGGTCGCGGAGGATGGCGAACGTGCGGTCGCTGAGCGTCGCCAGCAAGCCGTCGGCGATCGAGGTGGTGTTGCCGTCGCTCACCCGCACGCCGCTGCGCAACGACCGGGAGGCGTCGTCGACCGCAGACGGCTCGGCCCCCCACACGGCGATGGACGGGTCGGTGCCGTGCGCGGCGATGGCGGTGCCGCTGAGCAGGCCCCCGCCGCTCACCGGCGCCACCACCAACGCGATGGCGGGGACGTCGGCGAGGAGCTCGAGGGCGGCCGTGCCCTGCCCGGCGATGACGTGCGGATGGTCGTACGGGTGGATCTCGGTGGCGCCGGTTCGGCCGAGCACCTCGGCCAGCACCTCCTCGCGCGCTTCGAGGGTCGGCTCGCACAGCACGATCTCGGCGCCGTAGCCCGCCGTCGCCCGCTGCTTGACGAGCGGCGCATCGGAGGGCATCACCACGTGGCACGGGATGCCGCGGGTGCGGGCCGCGAGCGCCAGCGCTGCGGCGTGGTTGCCGGACGAGTGCGCTGCGACCCCTCGTGCCGCGACATCCGCGTCGAGCGCCTGGACGGCGTTGGTCGCGCCGCGGACCTTGAACGCGCCGGCCCGCTGGAGGTGCTCGCCCTTGAAGTGCACGCGGCAGCCGACGAGCTCGTCGACGGTGTGGCTGGTGAACACGGGCGTGCGATGCACGTGTCCGGCGATGCGGCGGGCGGCGGCCTGCACGTCGTCGATGTCGGGTGGATCGCTCATGGACGGCACTCCTCCGGCTTCAGCCGCGGGCTTCGCGGGCCAGCACCTGGGCGCTCGGGCGCACGTTGCGGTCGCGGTCGATGATGCCGAAGCGGACGTCGTAGCCGTGCATCCACTCGTAGTTGTCGACGGCCGTCCAGTGGAACAGGCCTCGTACGTCGATGCCGTCGGCGATGGCCCCGTGGACGACCTCGAGGCCGCGTTCCAGGTAGGCCACGCGCTCGTCGTCGTCATCGGTGCCGATGCCGTACTCGGCGACGAGCAGGGGCACGCCGGGAAGCGTCGCGTGCAGCCGACGCAGGACCTGGCCGAGCCCGTCGGCCCAGATCGAGTAGCCGAGCGGCGATGTCGGCGCGTCGTCGGGGTAGCCCACCAGGGCACCGGCCCGGAAGCCGAGGGAGATGTAGTACGAGAAGCCGATCAGGTCGAACGCACCTGCCAGGTCGGGCCGCTCGATCGGCTCCCGGCCCGGCACCTCCAGCACCCCGTCGCGGAACAGCCCGAGACCGACGCCCTCGTTGTCCGCGAGCAGCTCGGCGGCGGCGTCCCGGCTGGACTGCTCGTCGTCGGCCGCGGTGACCGCGAGCAGCCCGAAGATCGACGCGACGGGGACCCCCGTGCCCTTGAGGCGGACCGCCGCCTCGGCGGTCGCGAGCTGCACCTCTTCGGTGGCCTGCGCCCACTCGTCGGGATCGGCGTGGAAGGGCGGGATCATGCCGAGGCGATAGGCGAGGGTGGGGTACAGGTTCATCTCGTTGACGGGCTGCCACCCCCCGACGAGGTCGCCGAAGGTCTCGGCGACGAAGTCGACGTGACGGCGCCAGTGCTCGGTGCGGGTCGCCGGGTCGAGGAACCCACCCCGATCTGCGATCCACTGCGGGAGGACGAAGTGGTGCAGACAGACCCACGGCACGATGCCGCACGCGTGCGCGGCTTCGAGCACCCGGCGGTAGTGCGCCACGGCCTCCTGGTCCCGCTGACCTTCGCGTGGCTCGATGCGGGCCCAGTCGATCGAGAGGCGGTGATGGGTCAGCCCGAGGCTCGCGAGCGTGGCGAAGTCCTCGGCGTACCGGGTCGCGAACCCGTTGCCGTCGCCTGAGCGCGGCACCCGCCCCGCTTCCTCCCACGCCCACCAATCCGACGCGGGGGACGCCCCTTCGCACTGCGTCGACGAAGCGCCGGTCCCCCACCAGAACCCATCAGGCCAGTCCATCGCCGCAGTCTGCCAGCCGATCCCGGGACGAGACGCGGAAGCACCCGTCACGCGGGCGGGGCGCCCGCGGCGCCGATGCCGCCGACGAGGATGGCAATGGCCTGGTCGAGCAGCCGGCGGTAGGTCGCGAGATCGTCGCTGGCCGGGTGCAGCGTGACGCCGAAGATGGTGGCGAGGTGGCGTTCTCGGACAACGTCGACCTCGACGCCTCGATCATCCGCACGGGTGGGGTCATCGCGGCGTACGCGAGCCGCGACGACCGCCCCGCGTTCCCGTTCTGGCCGATGCTCTTCGAGAACGTGACGATCCGCTTGCTCGGCAGCGACGACTTCCCCGCCGAGGCCAAGGAGCGCGCGGCGCGGGACCTGACGGCCGCGGCGGCGAGCGGTGCGCTCGTGGTTCCCGTCGCCGACGTCCGGCCCCTCGAGGAGATCGCCGCGGCGCACGACCTGGTCGACGCCGGCAGTCGGGCACGCATCCTCGTGAACACGATCTGAGCGAACCACTTGACCTTGACGCGACGTCAACCCTGCATCGTGGACGCAGGCTCCCCCCACCCGTCGGGAGCGACCCCCCACGAGCAAGCAGGTGAGCAGCGTGCCAGGACCCCATCGCCCTCGTCGGCGCCGCCGGACGCCGGCCGCACCACTCCGAGACCGACCCGGGCACGACGACGCGTCGGCGCTCGCGGCGAGCGGGCCGGCGATCCGCGTGAGCGGGTTGGAGAAGGCCTACGGGGACCTGGAGGTGCTGCGCGGCGTCGACTTCGAGGTGGCGCGGGGCAGCGTCTTCGCCCTGCTCGGTTCGAACGGCGCCGGCAAGACGACCATCGTGAACATCCTCGCCACGTTGTTGCCGGCCGACGCCGGCACCGCCTCGGTCGACGGCTTCGACGTCGCGTCCCAGCCGGCGCGCGTGCGCGAGTCCTTCAGCCTCACCGGGCAGTTCGCCGCCGTCGACGAGATCCTCACCGGCCGCGAGAACCTCGTGCTCATCGCGAAGCTGCGACACGTCGCCGATCCGGCCTCGACCGCCAGCGGCCTGCTCGAGCGCTTCGCGCTCTCTGATGCCGGCGACCGACGGGTGGCCGAGTACTCGGGAGGGATGCGGCGCCGCCTCGACATCGCCATGAGCCTCATCGGGAGCCCGCCGGTGATCTTCCTCGACGAGCCCACGACCGGGCTCGATCCCGAGGCCCGCCTCGAGGTGTGGGCGACGGTGCAGCGGCTCGCCGAAGGGGGAACGACGGTGCTGCTCACGACGCAGCACCTCGAAGAGGCCGAGCACCTGGCCGATCGGATCGCGATCCTTCACGAGGGTCGCATCATCGCGAACGGCACGCTGGCCGAGCTCCGCCGGCTGCTGCCACCGGCGACGGTCGAGTACGTCGAGAAGCAGCCGACCCTCGAGGACGTCTTCCTCGCCGTGATCAATCATGAGCCCGAGACCGCCCCGACTGCCGGAGGAGCACGATGACCACGCACTTCCTCGACGACACCGCCGTGCTCACCGGTCGAACCCTGCGCCACGTCACGCGCAGCATCGACACGATCATCACGACCGCGATCACCCCGATCGCCATGATGCTGCTGTTCGTGTACGTCTTCGGCAGCGCGATCCGCACCGGAGCCGACAACTACATCGACTACATGCTCCCCGGGATCCTGCTCATCACCATCGCGTCGGGCATCTCGTACACGGCGGTCCGCCTGTTCACCGACCTGAAGGCCGGGATCTTCGCGCGCTTCGTGTCCATGCCCATCGCCCGCTCCGGCGTGCTCTGGGCCCACGTGCTGACGTCGCTGGTCGCCACCGCGATCTCCCTCGCCATCATCGTCGGGGTCGCGCTCGTCATGGGCTTCCGCTCGAGCGCCGGTCCGGTGGCGTGGCTCGGCGTCGCCGGCATCCTGCTGCTCTTCACGCTGGCGCTGACGTGGGTGGCGGTGATCCCGGGGCTCTCCGCGAAGACCGCCGAAGGCGCAGCCGTGTTCGCCTACCCGTTGATCTTCCTGCCGTTCATCAGCTCGGCGTTCGTGCCCACCGACGGCATGCCCGCCCCCGTGCGCTGGTTCGCCGAGCACCAACCCGTGACGTCGATCGTCGACTCGATCCGCGCGCTGTTCGCCGGGCAGCCTCCCGGCGGCGACCTCTGGATCGCGCTCGGGTGGTGCCTCGCGATCCTCGTCGTGGGCTACGTCGCCGCCATGGCGGCCTACCACCGGAAGGTCGCGTGAGGCAGTCTGGGGCCGTGCTCACCATCAGCCAGCTCGCGGCCTACGCGGGGGTGACGGTGCGAGCGGTGCGCCACTACCACCACATCGGGTTGCTGCCCGAGCCCGAGCGCAACGAGTCCGGCTACCGGACCTACGACGCGAGCGCAGTCGTCCGGCTGATCCGGATCCACACCCTGGCGAGCGCCGGCGTGCCCCTCTCGCGCGTGCAGGACCTGCTCGACGCCGACCCGGAGGCGTTCGCCGACGGCATCGAGCAGATCGACCAGGACCTGCGCGCCGAGATCCGTCGCCTGCAGGCCAGCCGCCGGCGTCTCGCGGCGCTCGCGAGCGGCCGGGACCCGGCGCTGCCGCCCAGCGTGATCGGGTACCTCGATCGGCTCCGCGCCCTCGGCATCGACGAGCGCTACATCGAGCTCGAGAGCAACGCGTGGATCATGATCGCGGCCCAGCTGCCGGATCAGATCGACGAGGTCATCGCCGGCAAGCACGCCGAGCTCGATGACCCGATGGTCGTGCGGCTCTACCAGCTGCTCAGCGACGGCTTGGACTGGTCCGCCGACGACCCCCGCGTCGTCGAGGTCGCCGACTGTCTCGAGCACCTGCTCGCCCGGGCGGTCGACGCCGGGGACGACGGCGACCTCGGGCTCGACGACCAGTTCATCGACCTGCTCGACGCCAGTGCCGTCGAGGCATCGCCCGCCGCCCGCCAGCTGCGATCGATCCTCGAAGAGCGGGGGTGGAACGGCTGGATCCGCACCGAGCGCATGCAGCCCGACGGCGCCCCCGGCTGAGGTCGCGCGGCCGAGCCGCGGCGCAGGGCCGCGCCGATCACGGGTCGCCGGCGCCCACGGCGGCGCGCTCGGCGTCGTGGGCGATCAGGGCGGTGCGCAGCTGGTAGGCGTCGCCGGCGTCCGTGGGGTCGAGGCCGGTGAGGCGGTGGACCTTGGCGTTGCGGTAGTCGACCGTGTTCGGATGGATGTGGAGGTCGAGGGCGACGCGCCGGCGGTTGCCCCCGTGCACCAGGTAGGCCCGCACCGTTGCGAGCAGATCGGGGTCGTGCTCGATCGCCGCCACTCGCTGGGCAAGGCGTTGTCGTGCCGGACCCGGCCGCGACAGCTGGTACTCGACCAGCACGTCCTCGAGCCGGTAGAGGCCGGGGGCGACACCGAGCCACTGCACGAGCTGCAGCACCTCGCGAGCTTGGCGGAGCGCCGGCGCGACGCCGCTCGGCTGCGCACGCGCCACCGCCGCGGTGAGGGGCACCCCCGCGGCGTCGGCCAGGACCGCGAGATCGATCTCCACCGCCGTGTGGGTCCCCGTCGCCTTCATCGCGACCCGTCCCGCCGAGGTTCGCGGTCCGTCGGGGTCGATCGTCTCGTCGACCGCCACCAGCACGATGCCGCCGTCGTTCGTCAGCGACGTGAGCACCCCGTCGTGCGAGCGACGCAGCTCCGCATCGAGGCGCCGGACCTTCCTCCGCGCGGCGATGGCGGCGTCGATGCCGGGCTGGAGCTCGTCGGGGTGCGCGGGCATCGACAACGCCACCACGTCGAACGCGTCCGGCACCTCGATCGAGGCCGACTCGGCGACGAGCGGGTCGAAGGTGCCGCGGACCAGCGACTGCAGCAACCGCTGCTCGTTCGACTCGGCGGCACCGACGATCATCTGGTGCTCCTCCAGGTAGCCGCCGGCCGCCGCGCTCATCACCTGCGAGAGGAAGTCGAGCAGCAGCACGACGACTTCGCGCACCGCCGCCACGTCGTCCGGGCCGGCGGCCTCGGTCGCTCGTTCGAACACGACGCGGGCACCGATCGGGTACGCCCGCAGCATCAGCTCCAGCGGGATCCGCTCCTCCGCCCGTCGCGCCGCGGACAGCCGGATCTCCTCGAGGTCGCCCGGGTCCGGAGGTCGGCCCGAACGAAGGCTGTCGACGAACAACCGGAGGTTGCGTCCGATCACGGCGGCGATGTCGCCTCCCATCGCCTCGGCTGGCAGCGCGCCGTAGAGATCGATCTGCTCGCCCAACGCGGCGAGGACATCGTCGACGTGGTCCGCCAACCCGCCCTGGAGGATGTCGCGGAGCCGCTGGTTGCCGAACCGCAGCTCGGAAGGGCCTGGGGATTGTGACGTTGTCACAACGATCGCGCTCCATTTCTGGGAGAACTGCCCCTATCTCGCCCGCAGTTGTGACCTTCATCATAGAGATCAGCAGGACGCGTGGTCTTGCGCATCCGAGGGGGACCCATGAAGAAGAAGAAGAAGAAGAAGACGACGACGAAGAAGACGACGACGATCCGCCGAGCCGTCGTGGCCTTGGCTCTGATCTGCCTGGGCGCCGGCCTGGGCGCCCCGAGCGCGTCGGCGGCGCCCACATCGGGCGTCAACGACTGGAGCTGCCGACCGTCATCGGTGCAACGCGAACCAGTGGTCATGCTGCATGGGCTCGGCGCCAACGGCACGCTCAACTGGTTCACGAAGGCGCCGTTGATCGCGGCCGCCGGCTTCTGCGTGTTCACGCCCACCTACGGGGTCGGCGCCTTCGGGATCGGCGGGCTGCAGTCGATGCGGTCGAGCGCCGCCGAGATCGGCCAGTTCGTCGAGAAGGTGCGAGCCACGACCGGCGCCGCCAAGGTCAACCTCGTCGGTCACTCCGAAGGCACGACCGTCTCGGCCTACTACATGAAGTTCCTGGGTGGTGACGCCAAGGTGCGCAACTTCGTCGGCTTCGGCTCGAACTACAAGGGCACGACGTTGTACGGCCTCAGCGCCCTCGCGCACGCGGTGGCGCCGGTGCTCGATCCGATCCTCACGAACGTGTGCGGGTCGTGCCTGGAGTACCTGCCCCCGTCCGCGTTCCTCAACGAGCTCAACGCGGGCGGCGTCACCAAGGTCGGGCCCCGCTACACGAACATCGTCAGCAAGTACGACGAGGTCGTCGTGCCGTACACCAGTGGCGTCGTGAACGAGCCGGGGGTGACGAACATCGTGCTCCAGGATCGCTGCTGGCTCGACTTCAGCGGCCACCTCGCACTGGCGATCGACCCGAACGTCACGAGCACCATCGTCTGGGCGCTCAAGGGTCAACAGGGCGCTCGTCCGGCGTGCATCCCGTTCGTGGCACCGGCCTGACGCTCCCCGCCTGCTCGGACGTGACGGTCTGCGGAGCGGCGGACGAGTCGCGGCCCACCCCCGCGCCGTGGGTGGCGGGGCCCGATGCCCACGCGCCGAGACCAGCCCCGAGACCAGCCCCGAGCGATCCGGGAGAATCTCCTGCCCCGTGTCGATCTCGGACGGGTCCCGATCGACGTGAGGGTCGAGCCGGGCGAACGGCGCGCCGGCCGAGCACACGGGAGACAGCAGATGCGATACCTCGGATACACGTTGGGCGACGAGAGCGCACCGGTCGCGCCGCCGACGCCCGAGCTCATGGAGGAGATGGCGGCGTTGCTCGAGGAGGCGACGGCCGCCGGCGTCCTCCTGGCCACCGGTGGGCTCGCGCCGACGGCGAAGGGCGCCAAGATCACGGTGAAGGACGGCGAGGTGTCCGTCGTCGACGGGCCCTTCACCGAAGTCAAGGAGCTGATCCGCGGTTGGGCGCTGATGGAGTGCAAGGACCTCGCCGAGGCGGTGGCGTGGTCCACGCGCTTCATCTCGGTGGTGGGTGACGGCGAGGTGCGCGTGCGGCCCGCCGACTTCGTGTGGGACGAGGACCTGGTCGAGTACGGCGAGGGCTGATGCCGCCGGCCTCGGGCTCAGGGATGCTCGACCGCCTTGCAGCCGTCGGCGTCGCCGGCCACGACCACCAGCCCCGGGGTGTTGCGCACGGTCACGGTCGGCGGTTCCGTCTTCGTCGGCAGGACCGCGAGCAGGTCGGTGCAGACCTGTGTCGCCGTGCCCTCGTCGTCGACGTCGTTCACGGTCACCTGCACCGATCGGCCGGTGGCCACGGCCGCGATCTCGGCTCGACCGAGCCACGCGGCGTCGGGGCGCCCGGCGCGCACGAGCGCGAGCACGTCGGTCGGGGTCAGGCCCGACGAGCCTGCGGGCCGGCCGTCGAGGGCGGACGCGTCCGGCGCGGTGCCCGGCGGGGAGCCGGGGGCGACGCCGGCCGTGAGATCGACGTTGCACTCGCGCGCCGCGACATCGTCGAGCGCGCTCATCGCGGCGAACCAACGATCCAGCGGCTCGGGCGCGGTGCCGCCGGTCGTCGGCGGCGGCGTGACGGCGCCGGGGTGCACACCGGCCTTCTCGAGATCGATGAGCGTGTCGAGCGCGGGATGCAGGCTGGCGGGCGCGTGGGCGCGCGCGGCGGCCAGGTCGATGCCGACCGGTGCACGCGTGGGCGCGTCGGCCCACGCATCGACCGAGAGGGCTCGGAGAGGCTCGCAGAACGCCGACGATGCGAACGTCGTCGTGGCGGGGCTGCTCGTCGGTGGGGGCTGCGCCACGCACCCCGCGAGGCACTGGACCACGACGACCGCCACGAACGCCGCCGCGGCGGCGACCGAGCTGCGTCCCCCTCGACGGCCGGGACGTCCCCCGCCCACTACCACTCCAACCCGTCCGTGTTGCCGAGGTAGCTCGGCAGCGCGTCCTTGATGCAGTCCTTGTAGACCGCGCCGTTGGTCCACGCGTTCTTCGCGTCGTTCTCCCACTGGAAGTTGGTGGCGACGGTGTAGGCCGCGAAGCCGACGCCCGCCGCCCCCTTCGCCGCCTTCGAGATCTTGGCGCCGTACTTGTTCTTGAAGGCCTGCGCGCTCTTCGCCTTGTTGGTCGCCCAGGTCTGCGCCCGCTTCAGCGAACCGATGGGCCGCGCCGCCTTGTCGTCGATGGCCCGCGCCGCGTCGATCATGTCCTGGCTCACGGACTGCCCGTCCTCCACGGCTTCGCGCACCTGCTTCGAGAAGAGCGCATCGAGCGCCTTCTGGTGCTGCTTCGCCGCCTGGTTCGCGCGGTAGGCCGCCTTGAGCTTCTCGGACGCCTTGGCCCCGAGCACCATGGCCACCTTCGTGGGCATCTTCCGCTTCTTGGGCAGGCCCTGCCACGCCCGCAGCTGATCGCTGACGGCCTTGTACGCCTTCTCGCGCAGGAGCCCGTCCGGGTCGTCGCGCACCTGGGCCATCTTCTCGTCGACCGCGAGATCGATGATCTCCTTCAGGTCCGCGGCGCTGAGCTCCGGCATCTCCCACTGATCGTTCTCGCCGACCTCGGGGCCGTCCATGACCTCGCCCTCGTCGTCGACCTCCGGCGGTGGGGGCGGCGGGTCGGGACTCGCGGCCAGGCCCCAGGTGCCGGCGCAGCTGAGCGTCGACTTCATGAAGGTGATCGTCTCCTGCGCGTACGCCATGTACTTCGCGGCGCCTTGCACCCCGGCCTTCTCGAGCAGCCAGCCGATGGCGGCTCCGATGTCGGCCGCGAGCGAGAGCACGCCGAGCGGCGGCGCGCCGAAGAGGAACTCGGCGAGGCCGCCGGCGATCACGCCCAAGGCCTTCTTGAAGCCCACGGCGATCGCGTTGCCGACGTCGGTGAAGAACTTCTTCGTGCTCTCGGCGATCTTCTCGCCGGTCGTCTTGTCCCGCCACGACTGCGCGGCGGTCTTGTCGCCCGACGGCGGCCCGTTGGAGCACGGCGACGACGTGGCGGCGTCCGGGTCGTCCGGGTCCGGTGCGGGCTTGGGGCACATCGTGATCCACGTCGGGTTCTTGGTGCCTGTCTGGTCGACGTCGCCCGACCACCCGAGCCAGACCTTGCCGTCGGGCACGTCGGTCTGGAGGATGACGGTGGTGCCCCCGATGTACGAGCCCACCCGCGTCGGCGCCGTGCCGGTCAGCGCCTCGGGATCCGCACCGGGGCAGTTGGGCTTCGGGTGCGCCGTCGTCTCGTTGCCCGACAGCGTCAGCGAGTGGCAGGTAACGGCGTAGGTCACGCCGAGGTCCTTGCTGGGGGTGTCGCCCTCGAAGGTCACGTCGACCGCGAACAGGTGGCTCGTCGCGGCGCCCTGGAACGAGGTGAACGTGTAGCCCTCGGGTGCCGCGTTGGCGAGGAAGGTCACCTTCGTGCCCACGACCCACGCGTCGTTGCGGTACGGGCAGTTGGGCGCGGGATACGCCACCACGAAGTCGGTGTCGTCCATGGTGACGCCCGGGGCCCACGGCGGCGCGCCCGCGGGCGGAGGCTTCGTCGGGTCGTCGTCGGCGGTGGGCACCCGGTAGGTCCGGCCGTCCGGGCCGACGAGGTCGACCAGGGGCCGCACCGCCTGGCAGAAGGTCGCGGTCGCCGTCGTGACGCTGTCGATCTTCGCCGTGAGGTTCCCGGCCCCGTAGGCGTCGTCGATCATGAGCGTCCCGAACGGGTGGGACAGCGTGAAGCCCACGAGCGGGTTGCCCCGCGTCGCCTGGCCCTCGAACGCGACGGTGCCGCCGACGAACGGCCCGGACTTGCCGGGCGCCGGCACCTCGGGCCGGAGGTCGCCGTTGCTGCACCAGTCGTCGGCGACGATCCCCCGCGCGTTCACGAGCCCCCAGCCCGCGGGCTCGGTCTCGAGCGTGAGCTCCTTGCACCCCAGGATCGTCGGGAAGCTCGCGCGCCGGTACTGGTCGTGGTCCATGGTGATCGGGAGTGGGTTCGAGACGCGCTCCTCGTCGCCCGTCCACTTGCCGAACCGGTGGACCCGCGCGTCGGTGGGCGACGCGGTGAGGTCCACCCGGGTGCCGGGCTTGTACCAGCGCACCTCGCGGCGGGGCGCATCGGCAGGGCCCGGCTCGACGGCGGTGCGCCCGGGGCAGTTCGGCGCGTCGCTCACCGCGACGTTGCCGTTGCCGAGCGCTTCGGTCTGCAGCGCCACGCAGCGCGTGAACCCGACCTCGACGGTCCGGTCGCCGACGCCGGCGACGGTGCGGTTGCGGTACACGGGCTCCCCCGTGACGGGATCGGGCGACGCCGACCCTTCGCGGTCGGCCCAGTCCTCGTTCCACCGGTTCACGAACGCTCCGGCGCTCGTCGCCCGGGCGGACACCTCGATCTCGGTGCCGGCGAGCCACCCGGTCTTCGCGGGGTCGAAGCAGTTCCTGGGTGTGTCGATGGCACCCGCACCCGGGCCCGTCACGGTGAAGGTGACGTCGGAGCACGCCGGGCCGAACACGCCCTCGATGTACGCGTCCTGGGCGAGCTGCAGCGTGCGCGACGGGAAGGGCTCGATCGCCACACCACCGAAGAAGCCGGGGCGTTGCGTGCGCACGCCGTAGAACCGCGATTGCGCGCCGAACGTCGCGGTATCGAACTGCACGGTCGTGCCCACCGCGTACCGGTACACGGTCGTGGTGCCGTTGCTCGCCGGTGCCGTGGATCCCTCGGGACAGTTCGGGGGTGTCGTCGGGAAGAAGGAGCCGGCGGCCGGGGCGATCTGGGTCTTCGCGACCGCCAGCTCGACGCACGATGCCACGCGACCGAACGTCGCCGTTGCGTACGTCGCCTGCCCGGGCCCGCCGCCGACGGGGAACGTCTGGGTGTAGCCGGCACGGCCGCTCGGGTACTGGGTGTTCGGGACGAAGGTGACCCCGACCGATGGCGGAGCGGGCGTCACCAGCGTGGTGACGGCTGTCCCCTCGAGGTAGCCCTGCTGGCCGTTGCAGTTCCGCGGCGTGACGGCCGCCATCGTGCCGGCTTCGGACGGGTACACCGCCATGGGCAGCGGGTAGCACCCGAGGGGCACGATCGTCGTCGCGAAGGTCGCCGGGGACCAGTGCGCGTCGCCCGGGTAGTACACGGCGACCGGGATGGACTGTCCCGCCGCGACGAGCGGGAACGTCGTGCCGCACTGGCCGCCGAGGCCCGCCGGGCAGGACACCGCGCCGAGGCGGACCTGCGCGGCGCCGGTCGCCGGCCCTTGCACCTGCCAGGTCAACGCCACGGGCTCACCGGTGACCGGCCGGGTCGGCGCGACGGAGGCGGCGATCGTCGCCGCCCGCTTCGTGACCGTGACGGTGATCGGCCCCTTCGTGGCGGCGTCGTAGGACCCGTCGCCCGAGAAGCGGACCATGAGCTGGTACTCGCCCGGGTCGGAGAAGGTGAGGCGACACCCGCCGTCGGTGGGCGCGCTCTGGCACGACTGGCCGTTGCTGCTCTCGACCGAGACGACACCGGTGGGCCGCGGCGCATCGGGGCTGCCGTCGGCGGCGGTCACCTGCGTGCGCACGTCGACGGGATCACCCCACGCGACGGTGGTGGGGGCGCCGGCCGAGAGCTGGGCGTCGTGGGTCTGCACGACGTGGTCGAGCGTCACCGACTGGGCCAGGAACGTGCCCGCTGGTGCATAGGCGATCTTCAGGCGATAGGTGCCGGCGGGGCCGAACGCCGGGTGGTCGAGGATGCCCACCGCGGCACCCGGCAGCGCCGGATCGGGCACGAGCGCGACCGGGGGGTACGCAGACGACCCGTTCGCGGTCACGTCGGAGAACGTCAACGTGCCGTCGGGGACGAGCCCGGCGTTGGCCGGCGCGGCTCCGGTGTTGCGGACGTGCACGGTGTACCGCACGGGTTCGCCGGCGAGCGTCTGCTGCGCGTCGGCGGTGACGACGAGCCCGGTCGGGATCGGGGTGATCGTCTGCGTGAACGGCGGCGAGGTGGCCGTCACGTACGAGCTGTCACCGTCGATGCCGGCGAACAGCGAGTGCGCACCGATCGCCAGCGTCGGCGCCGGCATCGCGAAGCCGGGCTGCTGACACGTCGACGCCTGGTTCGGGGGCGGGCACGGCCCGTCGATGAGGCCCACCGGGCCACTGCCGAGGAGCCGGGCGGAGCCCATCGCGTCGGGTGAGCCCTCGTAGATGAACACGGTGCCGGTCGGGGTCGGTGCTCCGGCCGTGAGCGTCAGCCGCGCGGCCAGCGTGTAGGCGAGTCCGGTCTCGGCGCTGGGCGCGCTGGACGTCAGGGTGATCGTCGGCGTGCCCTTCTGCACGGTGAGCACGACCTCGTCTGCGACGGAGTCGGCGTACGGCGCGGCCACGCCCCCGCGGTAGCGCGCCCCGATCAGGTGGGGGAAGGCACCGAGGTCGTCGGGGGTCGACCGCACGATCGTGGCGACGCCGTTGCTGATGGGGACCGTCGCGAGCGTGGCGCCGCCGTCGGTGAAGGTGACCTCGCCGCCGCGGGGCACCCCACCGCCCGGGGCGATCGCCGCCACCGTGGCCGTGATCGTCACGGACTGCCCCACGACGACGGGGTTCGCCGAGGTCCTGATCGTGACGGTGGTGGCCGCCGCTCCGATCACCTGGTTGCGGACGCCCGACGACGGCGCGCGCTGGGCATCGCCGGTGTACGTGGCGACGAGCTGCTCCGCGCCCCCGCCCCCGAAGAGGCTCGTTGTCGTGAGCTGCGCGCGTCCCGCGGCATCGAGCGTCGCCGAGCCGAGCAGGTTGTTGCCCGAGCGGAAGAACGACACCGAGCCGGTGGCCGGACCGGGGCCCGGGGCGGGCACGTCGACCACGGCCGTCAGCGTGACCGGCTGCCCCGTGACCGACGGGTTGACCGACGACGTCAGCGTGAGCCGCGTCGGCGCCGGGTCGACGACCTGATCGGTGGTCCCCGTCGACGCGAGGTGGTCCGTGCTGCCGCCGTAGGAGGCCGTGACGGTCGTGGTGCCGACCGGCAGCGTCGCGGTGGTGATCCGCGCCTGGCCGAGCGCGTCGAGCGAGGCGCTTCCCAGCGGCCCGCTCGCCGTGGTGAACGTGACCGTGCCCACCGGGGTGCCGGCCCCGGGCGCGTCTGCGGTCACCGTCGCGACCAGCTCGACATCGGCACCGAGCGACGACGGGGCGGGCGAGCCGACCACCGTGACCGTGGTGTCCGCGGGCGTGACGAGGTAGGACACGAGCGGTGAGGTGGATCCACCGAACAGCGCGTCGCCGTCGTAGCGCGCGGTGAGCGCACGGGCGCCGACGGGGAGGGCGCTCGTCGTGATCGTGGCGGTCGTGCCCGTGATCGGAGCCGTGGCCACGACGACGACACCGTCGAGGATCTCGACCGTGCCGGTCGGGACACCGACGCGGGGGTCGACGGCGGCGATCGTCGCCGTGAGCACGACCGTCTCGCCGAACCGCGCCGATGTCGCCGGCGCGGCGGAGAGCGAGGCCGTCGTCGCACTCGGGTCGATCGCCTGGGCGAGGCGCACTGCGTTCGCGTCGCGGTGGTTGGCGTCCCCGCCGTAGAGGGCGATGACCGCGTAGGTGCCGGGCGGGCGGTCGAGGTCGAACGCGGCCGTTCCCGCGGCGTCGAGCGGCACCGTCACCTCGAAGCGGTTGTCGACGTAGAAGTCCACCGCGCCCGTGGGCACCGAGTGCGCCGAGGTGACCGAGGCCGTGATGTGCGGTCGCGTGGGGTACGGCGCCGGGTTGGCGCTCGAAGCGATCGCCAGGCTGGTGGTCGCGTGGTCGACCGACACGTTCGTGGCCGTGGTCGAGCCGCCGTACGTCGCATCGCCGTCATAGGTCACGGTCAGGTCGTGGAAGCCGGCGCCGAGCGTGGGCAGCAGCAGCGCGGTCGCGCCGGTGGCGTCGAGGGGGCCCGAGACCAGTTCGGTGCCGCTCTCCGCCACGTGCACCGTGCCGGTCGGCGGGGCACCACCGGCCGGCAGCCCGCGCACGGTGACCGACACGAGGGACTCGTCGGGGTAGGTGACGGGCGCCGCCGAGGCCGTGATGGTCGACCCGCCCGCGGCGACGTCGTGGCCGACGGGCGCGGAGGTGGAGCCCAGGAACGACGCATCCCCGGGGTAGCGGGCCGTGATCGCGTGGCTGCCGACGCCGAGGCTGCTCGTCGTCAGCGTCGCGGTGCCGGTGAGGTCGACGGCGCTGGTGCCGATCGCGGTGGCGCCGTCGAAGAAGGTCACGTCGCCGAGCGGCCATCCGCTCCCGGGCGCCACCACGGTGACGGTCGCGGTGAACGTCACCGCCGTGCCGGCCGTGCTCGTGGATGCGCTCGCCACGACGCCGACGGCGGTGGCGGCGGCCTGCACGGTGTGGACCAACGGCGGCGAGACCCCCGCACCGACCGTGCCGTCGCCGAGGTACCGGACGGCGATGGTGTGCGCGCCGACGGGCAGCCCGGCGGTGTCGAGCGTGGCGGTGCCCGTGGCGTCGAGGTCACCGAAGCCGAGGAAGCTGCCGTTGTCGGTGAAGCGCACGGCTCCGGTCGGCACGGGGCCCGGCGTCAAGGGGGTGACGACCGCGGTGAAGCGCACGTTCGCCCCCGTCACCGTCGGGTCCGACGATTGCGAGATCGTGATCGCGCTGCCGACCTCGAGGACGTCCTGGCTCAGGTCGTCCGACGTCGCGCCCACGAAGCTCGCGTCGCCCGAGTACACGGCGTGGATGGTGTGGGGGCCGACGGCGAGGCTCGACGTGGCGAGCGTCGCGCGGCCCGAGGCTCCGACCGCGACGACGCCGAGCGAGGTGGTCCCGTCGAAGAGCTCGATCGTGCCGGTCGGCGTGCCCGATCCCGGGTAGTCGGGGATCGCGGTCGCGATCAGCCGCACCGGCTGCCCGGCGATCGCGGGGTTCGGGGTGCTGCCGACGGTGACGAACGTCGTGGCGCGCTGCACGTCCTGGACGAGGGTGCCGCTGGCCGACGCGTCGTACGAGCCGTCGCCGCCATAGGTCGCAGTCAGGTCGTGGGGGCCGACCGCGAGGCTGGCCACCGACACGGTCGCCGTGCCGGTCGCATCGAGCGTTGCGGACCCGATCACCGTCGTTCCGTCGACCAGGTCGACCGAACCGGTCGGTGTCCCCGCCCCGGGGGCGACCGCGGCGACCGTCACGGTGAAGGCGACGTCTTCACCGGTCACCGACGGGTTGCTGCTGCTGGCCAGCGCGGTGGTGGTGGAGGCGGGCGCGCGCGTCAGGCCGAGGGGTGACGACGCACCTGGTCCGACGACACCGTCGCCGGCGTAGGTCGCCGTGATCGCATGGCTGCCGACGGCGAGCCCCGAGGTGGTGAACGCCGCCGTGCCCGCCGCGTCCAGAGGAGCGACGCCCAGCGTCGCGGCACCATCCGTGAAGGTCACCGAGCCCGTGGGCACCGCGCCCGGAGGAACAGCGACGACCGCCGCCGTGAACGTGACGGGCTCCCCCGTGACCGTGGGATCGGCCGACGCCGACAGCGTGACGGTGCTGCCCGTCGCGACGACGTCCTGGACCAGGACGGCCGAGGTCGATCCCCGGAAGCCGGCGTCGCCGCCGTAGCTGGCGGTGATCGAGTGCGGACCGACGCCGAGCGTCGCACTCGAGATCGTCGCGGTGCCGGAGGCGTCGACCGTGCCGGTGCCGACGAGCGCCGCGCCGTCGAAGAAGCCGACGGAGCCGGACACCGTGCCCGCGCCCGGCGCCACCGGCGCGACCGTCGCAGTGAACGTCACGGGCTGGCCGACGACCGATGGCTCGGTGCTGCTCGTCAGCACCGTGTTCGTCAGCGCCTGGTCGACGGTGTGGGGATGGTTCGGGCTGGTCGAAGGAGCGAAGCCGGCGTCGCCCGCGTAGGCCGCGTTCAGCGCGTGGGGACCGACGCCCAACGAGGTCGTGCTGATCGTGGCGGTGCCCGCGGTGTCGAGAGGGGCCGGGCCGACGGTCGTCGCGCCGTCAGTGACGACGACGGATCCGCTCGGCGTCCCGGTGCCCGGCGCGACGGCAACGACCGTGATCGTGAGCACGACCGGCGCGCCGACCACCGACGGGTCGGGCGCGCTCGTGATCGAAGCCGCCGTGGCGGCTCTGGTCCGGGTGATCGTCAACGGTGACGATGACCCGGCGCCCACGACGCCGTCACCGGCGTAGTCCGCCGTGATGGCATGGGTGCCGACGGCCAGGTTCGGGAGCGTCACCGACGCGTGCCCAGTCGCGTCGAGGTTCGCTGAGCCGAGGAGGGTGGCGCCCTCGCGGAAGCTGACCGGGCCGGTGGGCAGGGGTCCCGGCGAGGTCGTCACCACGGCCGCCGTGAACGTCAGCGCTTGACCCGTGACCGACGGATCGCTCGAGGCGGTCAGCGTCACCGTGCTCCCCGTGGCGACGACGTCGTGCGCGACCGCTCCAGAGGTCGCACCGGTGAAGGCGGCATCGCCGCTGTAGCGCGCGGTCAGCGTGTGCGATCCGACGCCCAGGGACGTCGTCGCCAGTGTCGCAGTGCCGCTGGCGTCGAGCGTCGCCGAGCCGACCACGGTGACGCCGTCGAGGAGGTCGATCGAGCCGGAGGGCACGCCGGCCCCCGGAGCGACTGCAGCCGCGTTGGCCGTGAGCGTCACCGGCTGCCCGATCACCGAGGGGTTCGGGGCACTCGTCAACGCCACGGCCGTCGACGCCCGGGCGACGTTCTGCGCGAGCGGCGAGGAGGTCGAGCCGACGAAGTGCGTGTCGCCCCCGTACCGCACGGTGAGCGCGTGCGGGCCGACGGCCAGGGCCGCCGTCGTGAACGTGACGGAGCCGGTGGCGTCGAGCGTTCCGGTCGCGACGACGATGGCACCGTCGAGCAGATCGACCGCACCGCCGGCGATGCCCGTGCCGGGCGCCACGGTCGTCACGGTGGCCGTGAACACCACGGGTTGCCCGGTGACCGACGGGTTGCTCGCGCTCGTCAGCGAGGCGACGGTCGCGGCGCGGTCGACGCTCTGGCCCAGGGTCGGGGTCGTGGATGCCCCGAACCCGGCATCACCCGCGTACACGGCGGAGAGCCCGTGCGGACCGACCCCGAGCGCCGCGCTGCTGATCGCCGCCGTGCCGGTGCCGTCCACGGGTGCGGCGCCGATCGCCGTCGCACCGTCGAAGAAGGTGACCGTCCCGGTCGGGCCGCCGGCGCCGGGCGCGACGGGCTGGACGACGGCCGTGTAGGTGACGGCCTCCCCGAACACGGAGGGATTGCGGCCGCTCGAGAGCGTCACCGTGGTCGACGCGCGGGTGCGCGTGACGGCCAACGGCGCGGACACGCCGGGGCTCACGGTGCCGTCGCCCGCGTAGCTCGCCGTGATCGTGTGCCCGCCGACGGCCAGGCCCGCGGTCGTGGCGGTGGCCGTGCCGGTCGCGTCGAGTGCGCCGATGCCGAGCACGGTGGCGCCCTCGGAGAAGGTCACGGTCCCCGTCGCCACGGGCCCAGGGGAAGCGGGGGTCACCAGGGCCGTGAAGGTGATCGGTTGGCCGGTGACGGTCGGGTCGGCCGAGACGGAGAGCGTCACCGTGCTGCCGGTCGCGGAGACGACCTGCGTTGCGGGCGCCGACGTCGAGGCCACGAAGTCGACGTCACCGCCGTAGGCCGCGGTGATCGCGTGCGAGCCGACGCTCAGGGAGGACGTGGTCAGCGTGGCGGTGCCGGCGGCGTCGAGCACCCCCGACCCGATGACGGTGGCGCCGTCGAGGAAGGTGACGGATCCCGTGGGCCCGCCGGCGCCCGGCGCCACGGCGGCGACCGACGCCGTGAAGGTGACGGGTTGGCCCGCCACCGACGGGTTCGCCGAGCTCGTGACGGACGTCGTCGTTGCGGCCTGGGCGACCGCCTGCGTCAGCACCGGCGAGGTCGACCCCGTGAACGACCCATCCCCCGCGTACACCGCGGTCACCGCATGCGACCCGACCGCCAACGCCGACGTCGACAGCGACGCCGCACCGCTCGCGTCGAGCGACGCCGACCCGATCGCCGTCGACCCGTCGAAGAAGGCGATCGACCCGGAGGGTGTCCCGGTCCCGGGCGCCACAGGAGCCACCGTCGCGGTGAACGTGACGGCCTGCCCGAACGCCGACGGGTTCACCGAAGCGAGCACCGACGACGAAGTGGCCGCCAGCCCGACCGCCTGCGCCAGCACCGCCGACGTGGACGTCGCGAAGCTGACGTCCCCGGCGTAGCGCACCGTGATCGGATGCGAGCCCGGGGCGAGCGCAGCCGTCGCGTACGACGCCGAGCCACTGCCGTCGAGCGTCGCCGTGCCGAGCACCGTCACCCCGTCGAGAAAGTCGACGGAGCCCGAAGGGATGCCTGCGCCGGACGAGACGGTCGCGGTCAGCGTCACGACCTGACCCACCACGGAAGGGTTCGCCGAGCTCGTGACGGACGTCGTCGTCATGGTCTGGCCCACCGATTGCGTGAGCACCGGCGA
>CAYUOL010000010.1:27949-42946 GCA_964446345.1 uncultured Iamiaceae bacterium
GCCGGCCCGACGACCTGGGTGAGCAGCGGCGACAGTGCGGCCCCGACGCCGGCGTCGCCACCGTACGAAGCCGTCAGGGGATGCGACCCGACGGCGAGGACCGAGGTGAGGAAGGTGGCGGTCCCCGAGCCGTCGAGGGTCGCGGTGGCGATGACCGTCGCGCCGTCCAGCAGGTCGACGGTCCCCGTGGGCACCGGCCCGGCGGGCACCGCCGTCACGACCGCCGTGAGGGTCACGGGCTCGCCCGCCACCGACGGGTTGCTGCTGGACGACAGGCCGACCGACGCCGCGGCGACGCCGACGGTCTGCGCCACCGCCACCGAGACCGAGGCCTGGTGCTCGATCGATCCTCCGTAGGCAGCGGTGATCGAGTGCCCGCCCACCGCCAGGGTCGAGGTCGTGAACGTGGCCGTGCCCGTCGCGTCGAGGACCCCGGACCCGAGCAGCGTGACGCCGTCGAGGAAGTCCACCGTGCCGGAGGGGATCCCGCTCGACGGCGCCACCGCAACGACCGTCGCGGTGAAGGTGACCGGCTGGCCCGCCGCCGACGGGTTGGTGTCGCTCACGAGCGCGGTCGACGACCCTCCGGCGCCGACCGACTGGGGGAGCTCGCCCGAGATCGAACCCGTGAACGACGCGTCACCGAGGTAGGCCACGGCGATCGCGTGCGTGCCGGCCAGCAACGTCACCGCTCCGAACGTGGCGTTGCCGGCGCCGTCGAGCGTGGTCGTCGCCACCACCGCCCCGCCGTCGCGCAGCTCGACCGTGCCGGAAGGCGTGCCCGCGCCGGGGGCCGCGGCGACCACGCTCGCCGTGAAGACGACGCCCTCGCCCGAGACGGACGGGTTGCTGCCCGAGGACACGCTCACCGAGGTCGCCGCCGGGACGACCAGCTGGGTGAGCGTCGGCGCCGCGCTGGCCGCGAACTCCGTGCTGCCGAGGTAGTCGACGGTGAGGTCGTGCGAACCGACCGCGAGCGCTCCGCTCGCGACGGTGGCCGTGCCTGATGCGTCGAGCGTCGCGGTGCCGAGGAAGCTGGCGCCGTCGTGGACCTCGACGACGCCGCTCGGGACCCCGGCGCCCGGGGTGATCGCCGCGACGGTGACGGTGATGTCCACCGACTGACCGGTGACCGACGGCGAGACCGACGAAGAGGCCGAGGTGATCGATTGCGCAACGACGACGGTGTGGACGCCGCTGGCGCTGCTGCCGAGCAACATCGCGTCGCCGCCGTACGTCGCGGTGATGGTGTGCGCGCCGACGCCGAGGTTCGACACGACCAGGGTGGCGACACCGGAGCCATCGAGGGGCGCGCTGCCCAACGTCGTCGCTCCTTCGGAGAACGTGATCGTGCCCGTGGCCAGACCGTTCCCTGGCGCGTCGACCGTCACCGCCGCGTTGAGCGTGGAGGCCTCGCCGAACACCGTCGGGTCCGGCGCGCTCGACAGCGCCACGGTCGTCGTCGCGCTCGCGACGCTGAAGGCCACGGCGCCCGAGGTGGCGGCGGGGAATGTCGCGTCGCCGGCATAGGCCGCGGTCAGCGTGTGGCCCCCGACGCCGAGCGACGACGTCGCGATCGTCGCGAGCGAGCCGGACAGCACGGTCTGGCCGGTCCCGTCCAGCGGCGCCGATCCGATGAGCGTCGGCCCGTCGTAGAAGTCGATCGTGCCGGTCGCGAGCTCCGACGCGCCTGCCGCGGTGACGCGCGCGTCGAGGCTCACGCTCTGGCCGGCCACGCTCCCCGTCGGGACCGGCGTGAGCGTGACCACGGTGGCCAGCGCGTCGATGGTCTGCACGTACGATCCCGAACCCGCGGCGAAGTACCCGTCGCCGCCGTACTGCGCGGTGATCGTGTGGGCGCCGACGCCGAGCGAGGACACCGTCACCGACGTGGAGCCGCTCGCGAGCGTCCCGGTGCCGATCAAGGTGGATCCGTCGTAGAAGTCGACCGAGCCGACCGGCGGGGTGGGGTCGAAGGATCCCGCCACGGTGGCCGTGATCGTCACCGGGGTGCCGACCGTTGCGGGGTTGGCGCTGCCGGCCACGCCGACGGCCACCGTGTGGTCGGCCTCGAAGGCGCCGAGATCGCAGGCGCTCCCCTGCGGACGGGCCACGCCTCGAGCATCCGTCGCGGGGCAGGGCGGGCCCGTGACGGCGTCGATCGCCGGGCTCGCCGGCAGCAGCGGCACCGTCGGCACCCACCCACCCCGGTCGCCCAGCGCGCCGAGCTGCGGATCGGTCGAGGTCGTGCCCGGACAGGTCGGGTCCGAGGAGAGGTTGCTCGTGCCCAAGACCGACGGGCTGCAGTTGGCGCCCGAGCTCGAGGCGACCACGGAGCTCTGCAGCGTGAGGCTCGCGGGCGGGCCACCCGTTGCGAAGGCGCCGCCGGACGCCGCGGACGACGTGCTGTGGGTGACCGTCACGAAACCCCGGGCGAACACGTCCGCACCGCCGACGGTGGGCGGAGCGCTGTTGCCGACGAACGTCGCGTTGACGACGTCGAAGCTCGCGCTCGGCTCCCAGTCCACGGCGATCGCGCCACCGCCGGCGCTCGTCGGGGTCGCATCGGTGGTGGCGTTGCCGGTGAACGTCACGTTCTCGATGTGCCCGCGCCCGGTGCTGTGCACCGCTCCCCCACCGTCGGCGGCCGCCGTCAGACCGTTCGCCAGCGTGAGGTTGGTGAGAGACGCCGCGCGGCCGCCGGTCGCCAGCTCGAAGATGCGCACCGCGCCCCCGCCGTCGACGGTCACGTGGTGCCCGGCACCGTCGAGCTCCAACCACGACGTCACCGTGAGGGTCGAGCCCACGGGGATGGTCCCGTCCACCGAGAAGCTGACGTCGAAGGTGAGCACCGTCCCGCTGCCCGCCGCGACCGTCGCGGCGTTGGCCTCCTCGACCGCGGCTCGTAGCGAGCAGGTGCCGAAGGCCGTCGCGCACGCGCCGTCGCCGGGCACCGCGTCGGGGTCGTCGGTCAGCACGCCGACCGTGTAGGCGATGGTGGCGGTCGTGGGGACGAGCTCGAAGGCACCGATGTCGCAGAGCACGTTCTGCGGTCGGGCCGTGCCACGCGCGTCGGCGGCGGGGCACGTGTCCGCATGGCCGTGCTCGAGCGCCTCGCTCGCCGGGAGCAGGGCGTAGGTGTCGACGAAGCCACCGTGATCACCGAACGGCCCCAGTGCCGGCACCGTCCACTGCGAGTCGGCGCACGTGCTGTCGGTCGAGAGGTTCTGGTAGCCGGCGGTCGTGCCGCTGCACGCCGCTCCGGTCGCCGGCGCCACGATCACCGAGTCGAGCTCGACCATCGCGGACGCCGCGTCGTTCGTCCGCACCGATCCACCGGTCGCCCCGACCAGGGTGCTCGACCGCACCCTCGAGATGCCGGCCTCGCCGGCGACGTCGGCGCCCGCGGGCGCCGAGTTGGCGCGGAAGGTCGCGTTGCGGATGGTCGTGACGCCGCCCGCGACCGTGACGGCCCCGCCCGGCCCGGCCGTGGAGACGTTGCCGACGAACGTGACGTTGTCGACCGTGCCCGCCCCGCTCGTGCGGACCGCAGCGCCGCCCGCAGGGTCGGTGGTGCGGCCGTTCGCCAGCGTGAGGTCGGTGAGCCCGAAGGGCACCCCGGCCGACGGGAAGGCGAGGAGCGACGAGGAGCCGGCGCCGTCGAGGACCACGCGGTGCCCGGTACCCACGATCGACATCTCGGCCGTGGCCACGAGCGGCGACGTGACGGTGATGGTCCCGCCGACGGCGAACGAGACGGTGTAGGGCTGGACCGATCCGGCACCGGCCTCACCGATCGCTGCGCGCAAGGTGCACACCGCGGCGACCGTGGCGCACACGCCGTCACCCGGTGCCGCGTCGGGGGCGTCGCCCAGCGCGTCGACGACGAGGGTGTCAGGCGTCGCGCCCGCCGGGCGCGCTTCGAACGCCCCGATGTCGCAGCCGCCGCCCTGGGGTCGGGCGGCGCCCCGCGCGTCGGTCGGTGGACACGTGAGGCCGGACCCTGCGTCGACGGCGTTGCTCGCCGCCGTGAGGTCGATCGTGGGAACCGACCCACCGTGGCCCGTGAGCGAACCCAGGCCCGTGGCCGCCCCCAGCGACCCGGCGCACGAGCCGTCGTCGGACAGGTTCGTCCCCCCGGTGATGACGCCCGTGCAGTTCGCACCGCTGCTGCCGGTGACGATCGAGTTGTCCAGCGACAGCGTGCCCGCGCCGTTGTGCACCGACGAGCCACCGGCCCCCGAGAAGGTGCTGGCGCGCACCGACGTCGCGCCGCCGTTCGAGAGGTCGGCGGC
This sequence comes from uncultured Iamiaceae bacterium, assembly GCA_964446345.1. Taxonomy (GTDB): domain Bacteria; phylum Actinomycetota; class Acidimicrobiia; order Acidimicrobiales; family Acidimicrobilacustridaceae; genus CAYUOL01. Next base: position 32,245 of record CAYUOL010000010.1, read on the forward strand.
CGCGGGCGCGGTGTTGCCGTGGAAGGTGGCGTTCACGATCGCCGTGGTGCCCCCCAGGACGGCGACGGCGCCGCCCGCCGCCGTGGACGACGTGTTGTCGAGGAGGGCCACGTTCGTCATCGCCGTCGTCGCCACCGTCTCGAGGGCGGCGCCGCCCGTCGCGCCCCCGACGAGGCCATCGCGCATGGTGAGGTTCGCGATCGAGAGCGACGACGCCGGGTTGGTGGCGCGCAGCACCTGCGAGGTCGGTGCGCACGCCGCGCACGGCCGTCCGCTCAGCTCGACGTGGCGGCCTGACCCGTCGATCGACACCGAGCTGGTCACGACCAGCGGGGAGGCCGTGTAGATGACGCCGTCGGTGGAGAAGTCGATCTGGTAGTCGTCGGCCGCGACGCTGTTCGCCTCCTCGATGGCGGCCCGCAACGTGCACGCGCCGCTTGCGGTGTGACACACCGCGTCGCCGGGCGCGTCGTCGGGGTCATCCGTCGTGCTGTCGACCGTGAAGGATCGGGTCGCGGCCGAAGCCGGAGCCGCCGTGGCGACGAACACGCTCGCGCTCGCGGCGCCCACCATGGTCCAGACGAGCGCGATGACCGTGGCCCGCACCACGGCGCCCGGCAGCTGCGCCGGCGGATCGGGCAGGACCAGGTCCGCGGGGGCGGATGGCGCCGCCGCGCGGAAGAGCACCGTCGCGGCGATCACCGGCAGCGCCGCGACGACGAACTGGGCGAGGGACCGCGCCGTGAAGGCCTGCGCCGTCGACGCGCCGGCGAGCTCGGCCACTGCGACGACGGCTCGCTGCACGCCCAGCGAAGCAACCAGGGCCACACCGAGGACGAGCACGACCGCGCCGGCGTCCGCCGCCACGAGCGAGCGGCTGCGACGCAGCGCCGCGCGCGGGCCGTTGCGCTCGAGCGCGGCCGCCGGCACGAGCAACGACCACCGCACCGCCCGCCGGACGGCCGACGAGAACGGGATGAGCAGCGGTGCGCTCTGGCGCAGTGTCGGCCAGCGCAGCGATGGCCGCCACCGGCGCAGCGCCGCCATGACCGGTGCCAGCACGACGGCGACCGCACCGATCGCCATGAGCGCACAGGTCACGACGGCAAGGGCGACGCACAGGAGCAGCGCGCCGGTCGCCGCACCGAGCACGGCCGGCACCCGCCGGATGCCGCGACCGAGGGCCGCCCGCAGCGTCACCCGCTCACCGGCGAGCGCCGCATCGGTCAGGCGCGCGACCGCGCCCATCCACGCGGCGCTGATCGCCGCCAACCCGAGGACCGCCGGCAGCCCGATCTCGAGCGCGAGCAGCAGGACGCCCCCCAGCTGCACCTGGCCGTCGTCGGCCACCAGCAACGATCGTTGCCCGACCGCCACGTTCGAGACGCCGCTCATGACGAAGAGCAGGACGACCATCCCGGCGCCGCTCGCGATCGCGGCGAGGGCGACGATCCGCACCCATTCGGCCCGGTACGCCGCCAGCGTGCGACGCAACGACGTCGCCACCTGGTGCCGCAGGAGCGCCGGGCCCGACCGCGACGGGTCGCCACCGTCGGCGACGTCGGCTGCGGGCGCGCCGGCCGGGGGAGTCCCCGCCTCGCTGCCGCCGTCAGCGCTCGTCGTCATTGCGGCTCCGCTCTTCGTCTGCCCCTGGTCCCGCCGCCCGGTCCGAACTGTACGCCATACAGTGTACGATGTACAGTGCGCGAGGGTTCGTCGGCCGAACCCGTCGAAGGAGCCCGTGCCGTGAGCCGCCCATCCAACCGAGAGACGGCCCTCACCAAGTCCGAGATCGCCCGCGTCGCGCTCGAGATGGTCGACCGCGACGGCGTCGACAAGTTCTCGATGCGCCTCCTCGCCGAGGCGCTCGGGGTCACGACCATGGCCGTGTACCACCACTTCGAGAACAAGGCCGAGGTGCTCCAAGCCGCAGCCGACCAGGTGTGGATCGAGATCGCGATGGCGGTCGAGCGCCACGACGACCCGGTCGAGGACATCGTCCAGGCGATGCTCACCGTGCGTCGCACCTTCCAGCGCCACGGCGACGTCACCACCTTCGCGTTCGCGTCGCCGACGACCGAGGAGGCGGTGCACCTCTCCGCGCTGGCGGCGACCCAGATGTTCGAGCGCGCCGGCTTCACGGGGGAAGACGTCGGCAAGGCGTACCAGGCCGTCGCGACCTACACGCTCGGCAGCGCGCTCATCCACGCCGAGCGCACGATCCTCGATCGAGCGATCCGGCGACCGGTCTCCGACCTCGCCTCACTGTCCCCCGAGCGACCCGAGGTCGGCGATTCCGACGTGGCCTACCGCTGGGTGCGGGCGGCCATGACCGACGATCCCGACCTCGTGCGGTTCGAGGTGGGCCTCCGCGAGATCGTCGCCGGCCTCGTCGAACGCTGCGTCCCCGGCGACTGAAGGAGGGCTCGGCCCCGCCCGGTGGCCGACGACGCGCCGGCTCAGCCCGTGAGGCTGGGGGTGACCGCGACCGGCGCGGGCACGGCGGCCGCCGCCGGAGCCGGCGTCACGGCGGTGGTCGTCGTCGTTACCGCGGTCGTCGTGGTGGTGGCGGTCGTGGCCTGCAGCAGGAGGACGCCGGCCAACTCGGTCGCCCGGAGCTCGCCGAGACCGCTGGCGAGGTCGTAGCCGGTGGCGGCCGCGCAGCACGTGCGCGCGTCGTAGATCTCGTTGTTGCCGACGGTGATGTCGTTGAAGACCGCCGTGTACTGGGCCGGGTCGTGGGCGACGCGGTAGAGCGCGTCGTTGAACACCCGCGGAGGAGCCACACCCGCATCCGCGAGCGCCGAGCGGATCGACGCGGCGGAACCCGCGTACAGCGGCGCGGCGTAGCTCGTGCCCCCGTTGCCGTACCACCCGCCCATGGTCGAGTACGACAGGTAGCCGGGCGATCCGCCGAGCGCGGAGACGTCGGGCACGCCGCGCATGGGCGGAACCGCGCCGTTCGTCACGCCCTGTTGGTAGCCCGGGGTGGCGAACAGCGTCGAGACCGCGCCGCCACCACCGGAGCAGTCGGTCGCGTCGAGCGCCTTCGAGTTCCAGACACGCGCGCCCTTCTCCACGCCGTCGAGCAGCTCGATGCCCCCGACCGACGTGACCCACGGCGAGCTCGCCGGGTACCCCACGGCCATCTGCTGCGCGAACGCCGTGTCGATGCAGTTCGGGTCGGCGTCGTGGGGTGAGCAGTCCGACGACCCGGCATCGCCCGCGGCCTTGAAGAACCAGATGCCGGCCTCGGCGAGGTCCTGCAGGAGCGGCTCGATCTGCGAGCGGATGACATCGAGGTGGCCGTCCGCCGTCCACTGCTGCTCGCACGAGCCGAAGCTCAGCGACACGACGTCCGCCCGGCGGCCATCGGTCAGCGACGCATCGAGGATGCCGCGCAGCAGGGTCGGCAGGTCACCGGCTTCGCTGCCGTTGGTCACGAGCGAGTAGAGCCGATCCAGCCCCGGCGCGCCGATGACCATCGACTGCGCGTCCGCCTGTGCCTCGCCGCCCAGGCCCGGCATCGAGCCGGCCCCGACCAGCGTCTGCGTGATCGGCGGGCTGCCCGCGCCCAGGCAGGCCTCCCAGTTCCCGAGCGCGGTGGTGTCGACGCTCTGCCCGAACTCGAGGATCACGCCGATCTGGCCGTGCCCGTCGTGGTGCGCGGCGAGGAGGCCGTCGAGGTGGTACCGCTCGCGGAGCTGATCCGGTCGCGCGGCGCCGAGGTTCGGGGGCGGCGCATCGGTGCACGTCGCTCCCGGCGCCGCGCCGGCGCGCGGCACGACGATGTTCGGCGCGCAGACCACACCCACGGCCAGGGCGAGCAGCACGGCCGCCCGCAAGACCCGCCCGCTGCTTCGTGACCTCGCTCGCACGTCCCCTCCTGGTGCACGCACTCCGGCGTCGACCGCAACGGTCGCCGTCAACGTACAGGACCGGCTCCCGCCGACCGGGCGGAGGAGACCGCCGCCGTGGAAGGCAACGTGCGTCCTCGAGCGGGCGGCGCGCGAAGCCGAGACCGCTCGTGACCATCGGCCCTGTTCGCCCCGGGCCCCGCCTCCGATCCTGGGACCGAACTCGAGACGCGGCGCTCGGGGCGCCCGAGGACGCCGGTCGCCCGGCTCGCACCGCGTCTCCCGATCCGAGGAGGTCCCGCCATGAGCGACGCCGCGTTGGGCGCCGAGACCGGCGCCCTGCAACTCCGCTCGGAGCAGGTTTGGCACGCGCTCGCCAAGGCCTCGTTCGCCGTGGTGGGCCACGTCACCCCGCGCGGCGATCCGCGATCGAGTGGGGTGCTGTACAAGGCGGTGGATCGGCGGCTGTTCATCGTCACCGCGCCCGACGGCTGGAAGGCGAAGCACATCGCTGCCACGCCGCGGGTGTCGGTGACGGTGCCGGTGCGGCGCGGCGGGCTGCTCTCGCTCGTGCTGCCGATCCCTCCGGCGACCATCTCGTTCCACGCCGCGGCCATCGTCCACCCGGTCGGCACGGTGGACGTCCCGGCCGACCTGTCGTCGCTCGTCCCGGACGACCGCCGCGCGTCGAGCTGCATCATCGAGCTCGTGCCCGAGGCGATGTTCGTCACCTACGGGATCGGCGTGCCCTTGCTGAAGATGCGCGACCCCGCGCAATCGCGAGCCCGGGTGCCGGTGACCGACGGATCCGGCCCGTGAGCGCTCCCCCGATCGACCGCCTCACCCCGGCCGAGCTCATGATGCTGCGGCCCGAGGACGTCGGGTACCGCCAGGACATCGGTGCGGTGGCCATCCTCGACGGCGCGGCCCTGTTCGACGCCCACGGGGAGACGGACGCGGAACGGGTGCGCGCCATGGTCCGGGCCCGGCTGCACCGGTTGCCCCGCTTCCGGCAGGTGCTGCGCACCCCGCCGTGGTGGCTCGGGGGGCCGCTGTGGGTCGACGATGCGCGGTTCCGGGCCGACCAGCACGTGCGAGTGTCCGCGCTCCCCCCGGGCGCCGGCGAGCCCGAGCTGCTCGCGGAGGTCGAACGCCTGCGAGCCCGGCCCTTCGACCGGGACCACCCCCTGTGGGAGCTGTGGCTCCTCCCCGGCCTGCCCGATGGTCGGGTCGGCCTCTATGTGAAGCTCCATCACACCGTCGCGGACGGCGTCGCCGGGGTGGCGCAGCTCGCCACGTTCCTCGACCTCGAGGCCGACGTCGCCCCCGAGCCGCCGGAACCGTGGAGGCCGCGCCCCGCGCCCACGACCCGCGAGCTGCTCGCCGACGCCGTGCGGCGCCCCGTCGCCGGGATCGGTCGCGCGCTCGCCGCGCTCGTGCATCCCGTCGAGTCGTTCCGCTCGATCGCCACCACGGTGCGCACCGCACGCGAGACCTTCGGGCAGGAACCCGCGCCTCGCACGAGCGCGAACCGGCCCATCGGCACGAGCCGACTGACCGCGCTCGTCCGCAGTGACCTCGCGCGGTGCAAGGCGGTGGCCCGCGCCCATGGCGCCACCGTCAACGACGTGCTCCTCGCCGCGGTCGCCGGCGGCGACCGCGCCCTGCTCTCCGCGCGGGGCGAGGTCGTCGACGGGGTCGTGCTGCGCGCGTCCGTGCCGGTGTCGTTGCACGCCGACGACCCGTCCGCCTTGCTGTCGAACGACGACGGCATGATGTTCGTGCCGCTCCCGATCGGCGTGGAGGATCCGGCGCAGCGGCTCGACCTGATCGCGGCCGAGACCGCAGAGCGCAAGCACCACCCCTATCGACCCCCGGGCGGGCAGCTGCTCAGCATGAAGGTCGCGCAGGACGCGCTGTGGCGGCGCTTCGACCACCAGCGCTGGTCGAACGCGTACGCCGCCAACGTGCCCGGGCCACCCATGCCGCTGTACCTCGCCGGGGCGCGCCTGCGCGAGGTGTTCGCCCTCGTGCCGATCATGGGCAACCTGACCATCGGGGTCGGGGCGTTCTCCTACGACGGTCAGTTCAACGTCACGATCGTGGCCGACGCCACGACGTGCCCGGACGTCGAGGTGTTCGCCGCCGGCCTGCGCGTCACGATCGACCACCTGACCGGCGCGGAGCTCCCCCTTCCGCGAGGCTGACGCACCTCGGCCCCGTCACCGTGGACGAGCCCCCCGCAGGACCTTCGGCCCTTCCCGGTCACCTGCGCGGGTGCGATCGTAGGACGAACGACCCACCGCGGGTGTTGGCAGCAGGAGGGAGACGGCCGTGAAGAAGAGCGCGAGGAAGGATGGGTTCCTCAGCGTGACGTTCGAGCTCCCTCCCGTCGAAGCGAGTCGAGCCGCGCTGTGCGGCGACTTCAACGACTGGGCGCACGACGCCAACCCGATGCGACAGCGCAAGGACGGCGTGTTCGCCACGACCTTGCGGCTGGCGCCGGGCGAGTACCGGTTCCGCTACCTCGTCGACGGCGAGCGGTGGATGAACGACTGGAACGCCGACCGGTACGACCACAACGAGTTCGGCTCGGAGAACTCCGTCGTCATCGTGGGCGACGGCGCCTGACGCACGACCGGCGGCTGGGCTCGACGTGTGTCATACGGCGGCGAAGTAGCCGACGGCGTCCGCGATCACATCGACCGTGCCCTGCTGGTTGTAGAGCTTGATGAGGCCGAACAGCGGCAGTTGCACCGTCACCAGGTTCGGGATCGTCTGGCCGGGACCGAAGTTCAGGTTCGATGCCTGAGGGATCGCCGCGCTGTTCGGTGCGATGGTGAGGAAGGATCCCGCCGTCGCGTTCGTCGCGGTCACGTTCGCCACGAGGCCGGTGGCGCCCACGGGCACGGCGGCGCCCAGCACCCCCGTCACCGCCAAGGTGCGCGTCTCCCCCGGGCCCCATGGACCGGATGATCCCTTGCCCACTCGATCGTCGAGGATGCGCTTCGGCGTGATCGCGTGGAACTTCGAGCCGCTCGTCGGATCGAAGTAGCCCACGACGTCGACGACGAGATCGACGGCGCCGTTCGCGTTCGCAAACGTGACCGCGCCCCCGACGCCGATCTTGACCATCACGAGGTTCGGGATCGTCTGACCCGCCGCGAAGTTCAGGTTCGAGACGGTGGGTTGCGGGACACCCGCCGGCCACACGGAGACGAAGGAGGCCGCCGTCGCAGAGGTCGCCGTCACGTTCGCGACGATCGCCGTCGCGGTCGACGGGACACCGGCACCGTTGCCCGGCTTGCGCACGACGAGGTCCCGTCGCGCACCGGCCTCGAGCTTGCCGTTCCACGAGCCCGTCGGGGTCCGGGAGTCGAGCAACCGCGTCGGGGTGATGCCGGTGAAGAAGTCCCCGGGGCCCGAGCCGTCGTCGTAGTAGCCGACGACGTCAGCGATCACGTCGACCGTCCCGCTTGCGTTGGCCAGCGCCACGTACCCCCAGAGCCCGACCTTGACCGTGACGAGGTTCGGGATCGTCTGGCCCGGACCGAAGTTCAGGTTCGACGTGTTCGGTTGCGGCGAGCCGTTCGGCCACACGGTCAGGAACGACCCTGCCGTCCCTCCTGTCGCCGTGAGGTTCAGCACGACCGCCGAGGCCGTGGGAGGAACGTTCGACGCACCCCCGAGCCCGGTCACCTTGAGCGTCCGGTTCGCCCCTGCGGCGAGAGGGCCGAGCCACCCGCCGTTGCTCGTCCGCGAATCGAGGATCCTCGAAGGTTCGACAGGGTGGTACCTGGCGCCGGGGGGCGGTTGGGGTGTGACGAGGGTGTCCCGGAGGATCGTCACGAACGACTCGCCGACCTGCGTCACGCCGCCGCTGCTCGATCCGCTGACGACCAACGTGTGGTTCCCATCGGGAACCGCGGCGGGCACGGCCATCGTCGTCTGCAGGTGCCCCGTGGCGTCCGTGACCGCGGTCCCCAGGGTGACGGGCACCGAGTTCGCGGTGACGGTGAGCGTGGTGTTCGGCGAGAAGCCGGACAGGTTGAGATCGACCTGGCACTGCGTCGGCGCGCACTGCGGCTGGAGGCAGCTCGCCCCGCACGGCCCGGTGGGCTGGTTGTCGACCTGGCCGACGACGACGGTGACGTTCCTGCGGTTCCGCAGCACGGACGGGTTCGGGGCCGGGTTGGTGAATGTCAGTCGTCCCTGGCCATCGGTGTAGTGCGACCGGAAGTGCTCGAAGATCTTGTCGTGGGCGGTCTGGTTCGGGTGGAACGACTCGTTTGCGAAGACCCACTTGTCGTCGCCCAAGCGCACGCCGTTCACCCACGGGTCACTCGTGCAGACCTCGTGCCCCTTGGTCACGTCTTCGATGGGCATGTAGGCGATGCCGACCGCCGCCGCGGCGTCCTGCACCGCCCGGTTGAGCGTCGGGAGCAGCTGCGTCGCCGCCCATGTCCTCTCCTCGACCGACAGATCGAACGCGTGCCCTCCGAGGGCATGGATGCCGGCACAGCTCGGAGTGCTCGGGTCGACGACCCGCGGGTAGCCGTAGGTGAGGATCGTGGCCGACGGGAAGGTGACCTTGAGGTTCGTGAACGTCTCCACGAGCCTCGGGAACACTGCGTTGTTGATCGTGGCGAGCGTGTCGGCGGCGAACGTCGGCTTGTCGGGATCATGCAAGCACTCGTGTTGCAGGCAGAACTGCACCACGTCGGCAAACCCTGCGTCGTTGCCTCCGACCCCGACCGTCACGAAGTCGACCGGCTTGTACGGCGGCGCGATGAACGGCGCGACGGTCTCCTTCTGGGTGAGGCCGCCCGCCACGCCGTTCGGAGACCGCTGCCAGTACTGCGCCCAGTTGCCGCTCGAGAGGAAGCCGAGGTTCGCGGCGATCGCCCCCGAGCACGGCACGAACAGCGCGTTGGTCGCGGCGATGCCGAGCGATTCGCGCACCTGGTTGGGCCACGCCCGACCGTGACGGTGGCACAGGTTCTCGTAGACCTTGATGGGCCGCGACTTGTAGTCGATCGGGGGTGGACCTTGCGTCACCGTGTCGCACGCCTCGTCCCAGCGCGTGCCGAACCCGACGCTCGTGTTCTCGTAGTACGACCCCTTGTGCAGATCGGTGCCGCAGTCGTACGCGAGCCCGTCCCCACGCACGAGCCCTTCGCCCGAGGTGTACGAGTCGCCCAGCGAGACCATGCGCGTCGGTCGCGCCCCCGCGCCGGCCAGGCCCGTGGTGATGCGCCCGATCGAGGTGCCCGCCGTGAACCACATGTTCTGGTCGGCGCCGGCGGCGATGTCGCTCGCGTACCCTCCGTTGGCGCTGAAGCCCGCCATGGCACCCCCGGCCGCGATCCGACCGATCTGCCGGTTGTCCCCGACGTTGCCGCCGTTCCCGAACCACACGTTGCCGTCGGGGCCCGCCGCAACCCCGCTCGGGTACTTGATCCACGTGTCGAGGTAGTGCGAGAGCTGACCGGTCGGGGTGATCTTGCCGATCGAACTGCAGCAACCGGACGAGTTCACGAACCACAAGTTGCCGTCGGCGCCGGTGGTGATCCGCGCCGGCAGGAACACGTACGCATCGGAGTACGTCGTGTACGTCCCTGTCATCGTCACGCGGCCGATGATGCCGTTGCCCGACGAGCCCCCCGACGAGGAGGTGAACCACATCGCTCCGTCCGGGCCAGCCGTGATGCCGTAAGACAGGTCGTTGATCGACGTGACGGTGCTGGCCTGCCCGGTGGGGGTGATGCGGGCGATCGTGTACGAGGGGTACATGCCTCCGACGAACCACAGGTTGCCATCCGGGCCGGGCGCGATCGCCCGGGGCGCCCGGATCGCAGCACCGGAGAACGTGGTGATCTGGCCCTGGGGCGTGATGCGCCCGATCGCGCTGTCGGCGTAGCCGGGATACGTCCCGCTGACGGTGAACCACAGGTTGCCGTCCGGACCGGCGGTGATCCCCCACAGGTCGTTCAGGTTCGGCGCGGTGAAGTTCGAGATCACTCCGGACGTCGTGATGCGCCCGATGGACTTGCTGTCGCGGTTCGTGAACCACAGGTTCCCGTCCGGTCCCGCGATGATGGAGGAAGCGCCGCTGACCCCCGGACCGTTGAACAACGACACGGTGCCCACCGCGTCGAGCGCCGCTTGTGGCCCGTTCGCCGCGCCGCTCGTCGACGGCGGCGGCGAAGAGGGCGCGGAGGCGGTGACGCGCGCCTCTGCGGGCGCGCGAACCGTGTCCGCACCCGCCCACGACACCAGGCTCGTCAGCCCGACCGCCCAGACCACCACGGCGGCCACGACGGACCGCCGCGCCGACCCCGTGCGCCGGCGCGGTCCGCAACCGTTGCGCACTCGCACGCGTTGCCGGCCCGCACCGTCGTGCGACCGCATGCCGCGGTCGCCGTCGAGATGGCTCATGTCCCCCCCGCCTCTCCTCGCCGTGCGCAAGATCTTACGGGAGGCCGCGCGCTGAGGACCGCGGGTCGGTCGACGAGCGTCGCCGCTCGTGCGCCTACTGGGGCGCGAGCGAGGGGCCGACGTAGGCGGCGAGGTGCTCGCCGGTGAGCGTGGATCTGTCGGCGACGAGGTCGGCGGGGGTGCCCTCGAAGACGATCCGGCCCCCGTCGTGGCCGGCGCCCGGCCCGAGGTCGATGATCCAGTCGGCGTGCGCCATCACTGCCTGGTGGTGCTCGATGACGATGACCGACTTGCCGGCGTCGACGAGGCGGTCGAGGAGCGCCAGCAGGTTCTCGACGTCGGCGAGGTGCAGGCCGGTCGTCGGCTCGTCGAGCACGTACACGCCGCCCTTGTCGCCCATGTGGGTG
>CAYUOL010000011.1:0-42804 GCA_964446345.1 uncultured Iamiaceae bacterium
CGGAACGGTCCTCGTGCCAGACTCGGCGCCGTGTTCGCTCACCACGGCGTCGGCATCGCAGCGGTCGGGACCTACGCGCCGGAGGGCGTGCGCACGGCGGAGGAGATCGCGGACGAGAGCGGGCTCCCCGTCGAGATGATCCGGGACCACATCGGCGTGCGGCACGTGCACGTCGCCGGGCCCGACGAGCACCCGAGCGACATGGCGGTCGAGGCCGCGCGCGTGGCCCTCGACCGGAGCGGCGTCGACCCGGACCGCGTCGGCGTCGTCATCTACGCCAGCGCCGGGCTGCTCGACGCACAGGTGTGGTCGCCGGCGGCGCGCGTCATGGACGCGCTCGGGCTGCGCAGCGGCTTCGGGTTCGAGGTCCGCAACAACTGCGCGGCCGCGAACGTGGGCGCGACCGTGGCTGCGGGGCTCATGGAGCGCGACGCCGACGTGGACGCGGCCATCGTCGTCGCCGCCGACTGCATGGCGCGGCTCGCGGACTACGCGGATCCGCGGCTGCACCTCTTCTACACGTTCGGCGACGGCGCGTCGGCCGCGGTGCTGCGCCGCGACGAGCCGACGAACCGCCTGCTGGGGTTCGCCGAGCACACCGATCCGTCCCTGAACGACGCCATCGTGCCGTGGGGCGGCACCCGGCTGGCCCCGGGCGACCCGGACTCGTTGCGCCTCTCGAAGCTGCAGCTCGCCGATCCCGACGACTTCACCGAGCGCCTTGGTCGTGGCTACGTCGAGCACTACGGCCTCGCGGTGGAACGCGCCCTCGACCACGCCGGGCGTCGGGCCGACGACGTCGACGTCGTCGTCATCAACCAGTTGAAGCCCTCGTTGCGCGACGCCGTCATGGACCGGCTGGGCATCGAGCGCGAGCGAGCGGTCGTCTTCATCGACGAGTACGGGCACCTCGGGCCGGCGGACGTCTGGTTCGGCCTCGACCGGGCCCAGCGCGAAGGGCGGATCGGCGGCGATTCGCTGGTGCTCCTGGCCTCGAGCGGCCTGGGGGCGTCCTGGGCCGCGACGATCGTCGAGTACCGCACGCCCCGGTGAGCGTCGGCCCGGAGCGCCCCGGGCGCTGCCGTGTCAGCCGGCGGCCGTCATGCGTCGGCGCATGGCGTCCATCACGACGTAACGAGGGCGCCAGACCGGCGCGTACAAGGCGTCGATGCCGCGCCGGCGATCGAGCTCGGAGTGATCGGCGAACTGGGCCAGCACCCGCTTCTCGAGCGGGAGCTTGCCGCTGCGCGCCTCCCCGTAGTTGGTGCCGCCGCTGGCGGCGAGCCCGAGGCTGAGCGCCTGCGCGTCGTGGTCGTAGAGCCACTCGATCGCCTCGACGAGGAGCAGGTGCCCGACGTCGTCGGCGTCGTCGCCGAGGTGCGCCGTGCAGGCGAGGTCGAGCGTGTACCCCTTGATGTTCGAGGCGGGTACGAACTGGTCGAACGCGACGACCTCGCCGAACCCGCCGCCGTCGCGGCACAGGGCCACGAGCGCCTGGTCCTCGGCGCCGGCGACGCGACCCATCGACGTGGCGAAGCTGCTGCCGGGGGCGCCGATCTCGGCATCGACGGCGAGCTCTTCGAGGCGGGCTCGGGTCGGGCCGTCGATGGCGCGCGCGTCGTGGACCGTGACGGCGTAGCCCCGCTCGCGCGCGCGGTCGGCGGCATCGGCGGTCGGCCCTCGGTGGTCGGAGACGAAGCGCCCGCAGTCCACGATCGCCTCGTCGCCCAGGTAGACGTCGTGCAGGCCGGAGGCGTGGTAGATGGGGAGCCACGTGGCGCTCGCGGCGAGCACCGCGATGCTGTAGCCGTGGGTGTCGGCGTAGTCCATCGTGCTGGCCCACACCTCGTTGCGGTCCTCGACGCCGCAGACCGGGTCGGGGCTCACGACCATGCGCCCCTCGATCACGTCGTAGGACACCACGCCGCCACTGGTGAAGAGCAGCGCCTTGTCGTCGCGCACCGCGCTGTGGTCCAACGTGTCCCCGCCGAACCGCGCCAGGATCTCGCGCGCGTCGTGCTCGGCGCGGACCCGCTCCTCGCCGGTCCGCTTGCGGTGGGCGCCCGGCCGGCGCGCGAGCGACCCCACGACGATGCCCAGGCCGATCACGACCGTGAGGCCCAGCCGCCCGATGTTGGTGGCGAGCTCCTCGTCGAAGACGATCGCGAGCGCCGTGGCCAGCCCGATGGCACCGATGGTGGCCGACAGGACCCACAGCAGGCGCTTGCGCTTGCCCGACACGAGGACGCCGAAGTGGCGCCGCTCGATCAGCAGCCAGCCGGCCAGCGCCAAGTTGAGCACCGCCTCCTCGAAGTAGACGCCCTTGAGGAGGAGCGCGAGCGCGTTGAGCACCAGCAGCGAGACCGCGGCGACGAACGTCTGGCGGTACCCCCGCCGGATGCCGCGGGCGAGGCCGAGCAGCGCCGAGGAGATGAGGATGATGAGCACGCCCGTCGCGATCGGCAGCTCGTCGGGGATGCGCGAAGAGAAGACGGCGAACGAGCGCAGCTCGGTGCCGAGCACCGCGGTCACGACGTTGACGATGGCGACGGTCGCGAGCAGGGTGCCGGCGATGCGGCGGGCGCGGCGCATCCGGGCGTACGTGCCCAGGGTCGACGGGTCGACCGGCCACGTGGCCCCGGTCGGCAAGGACGCCACCACGGTCGGCTCGGTCGGCGTGTCGCGGTCCGGTCGGATCACGAGGCGCTCGAGCAGGCCCGCGATCGGGGCGGGCTGGTCGCCGATCACCAGCCGCACCTCGAGCTCGTCGCCGGCGTGCAGCTCGACCCGACTCGTGCGGCGCACGCCGGTGAAGGGGCGGGGCAGCCCGAAGTACGTGCGCCGTGGCCCCAGCACCTCGACCCCGCAGCCGCTGTTGGCGTAGAAGCCGTCGCCCACGACCGTCAGCTCGGGCGTGTGGGTGTGCCCGGCGATCATCCCGGCGTAGCCCAGCTCGATCACGCGGGCGGCGTGCTCACGGGTGGCTGCGTTGTGGGCGCCGATGCCCGACCGCTGGCCCACCTCCGTCGTCGCCAGGGCGTGGTGCACCCCGAGCAGCGTCAGCACGGTCACGACGACGACGAGCATCAGGACGCCGACGAGGGTCACGCCGAAGCCGAACATCCAAGCGACGAGGTTCGAGCGCAGCTCGTCGTCGTCGAGGCCGGGGAGGTAGCGCGCCAGCTTCAGCGCCAGCGCGGCGACGAACGGGACGAAGATCAGCCAGCCCTTGCGCCCGATGCCGCGGTAGAGCAGGCGGGAGCCGACCATCTCGCCGGCCGTGGTCGGTTCGGCCAGCCCGTACAGGCCCTCGAGCAGCCCGCCAGGCCTCGCCGCGCTCTCGACCTGCGGCAGCACCTGGCGCACGATGTGGTGACCGGTCGGGGTGTCGAGCGGCGAGCGTGGGTCGGCGAAGGCGTTGTACTGGTCGTCCTGGTTGCCGTGGACGACGTGCACCCGGTGCAGGCCGTCGGCGGCGTCGAAGACGAGGTCTGCGGAGATGGCGATGTGCCGGGCGCCGAGGCGCCGCTGCATCGTCGAGGCGACCTCCGGGTCCCAGGCGATGTTGCCGTCGTGGTTGCCCGAGAGCACGACCACGGTGTGCCCCGGCTGGGCCGCGAAGCGCTGCACGGCCTCGGTCCACGAGCGGTGCGCGTCGAGGATCTCGTCGATGCGGGCGACCGGCTCGTGCAGCTGCTCGAAGCCGTCGCCGTTGATGACGAAGGCCCCGGGTTCGCTCCAGTGCTCGAGCACGGTGATGAGCTCGTCGGTGCAGCGCCGGGATGCCTCGGTCACGGTGCCCGTCAGGTGCAGGTCCGAGACCACCACGGCCCGGCCTCCGCGCGCGATGGGCACCTCGACGAGGTCCTGGACCGCGTCGAGCGGCTCCTGGCCCCGCTGGCGGGCCGCCCCGGGCGGGAGGCCCGCGTCGCCGACGCCGGCATCGATGCGCCGCAGCGCATCTTCGATCGTCATCCCCTCAGCCGTTCATGGCGCAGGAGCACCCGCGGGCCCGTGGCGGGAAGCGCAATCGACACGGCATATGTCGGTAACTTACTGCCCACCCCGCCGCCGCACGTGCTGGTGGCCCCTGCTCGCGGAGGATCGCACCCATGGCCTGGACGTTGGACGAAGTCGAGGAGCGGTTCCTGTCGTACATGCAGGAGCGGGGCCACGTGCTCATCGAGGGCCACTCGGTCATGTCGCCCACCGACGACGTGCTGTTCACCACTGCCGGCATGCACCCGCTCACGCCGTACCTGCACGGCGAGGCGCATCCGGCCGGGACCCGGCTGTGCGACGTGCAGCGCTGCGTCCGCACGACCGACATCGACGAGGTCGGAGACAACACGCACCTGACGATCTTCGAGATGGTCGGCAACTGGAGCCTCGGCGACTACTTCAAGGAGACGGCGATCCCGCAGTCGATGACGTTGCTGACCGAGGTCTTCGGCATCGACCCGGCGTCGTTGTACGTCACGTGCTTCGCCGGCGACCCCGCCCAGGACCTGGCGCGCGACGACGAAGCGCCCGCGATCTGGAGCCAGTGCTTCCGCGATGCCGGCGTCGACCCCGACGGCCACATCAACCCGCTGGGGATCGACGACAACTGGTGGTCGAACGGTCCGGTCGGCCTGTGCGGGCCCGACACGGAGATGTTCGTGTACGTCGGTTCCGAGACGAAGCCGGTGTTCGCCGACATCCCCGAGTTCGTCGAGATCTGGAACAACGTCTTCATGACCTACGACCGTGGGGACGACGGCACCCTCAGCCACCTCGACCAGAAGAACATCGACACGGGCATGGGCGCCGAGCGCGCCGAGCTGTTCCTGAACGGCACCGCCACGGTGTGGGACACACCCGAGCTGGTCGGGCTGCTCGACGGCGTCGCCCGTGGCCTGGGCGTCGCCGACGCGGGCCTCGCCCCCGAGCAGGTGCGCTCCCAGCGCATCGTCGCCGATCACCTGCGGGCGGCGCTCACGATCGCGGCTGCGGGGGTCTACCCGTCGGCGAGCCGCCAGGGCTACGTGCTGCGCCGCCTGATCCGCCGCGCGGTGCGCCACGCCGAGCTGCTCACCGGCACCGAGGACGGTCTGGCCGCCAAGGTGCACGCCGCGTCCTCCGAGGTCGCGGAGATCCAGGGAGCGCGCTGGGGCGACCTGACGGGCGAGTCCGGCGACGCCGCGCGCGAGGTGATCGACAAGGAGGTCGCCAAGTTCGCCAAGGCGCTGCGCAACGCCGTGGATCACCTGCACGAGGACGCGGAGCAGGGCAAGACCTTCGACGGCGACCTCGCCTTCCACGCCGCAGACACCCTCGGCTACCCGGCGGAGCTGGCAGCGGAGGAGGCGGCCCGCATCGGCATGACGATCGATCCGGGCTGGGAGGAGCGCTACGACGAGCTGCGCGAGCAGCAGCGGGCGCGCTCGCGCGGCTGAGCGCGACCGCTGCGTTCGGTCAGTGGGAGCCGTGGGCGGAGTCGCAGAGCTTGGTCTCGCCCTCGGCGATCGTGCCGCCGCCGATGCCCTCGAGCGCCGCGAACGGGCCGCAGGGGTGCTTGCGGATCCACACGTGGATCATCGGCGTGGGCTCGGGGAGGATCAGCCCCGGGGCGCACTTGCCGGCCGCGTCGGTGAGCCCACCGAGCTTGCCGTCCGGCCGGTAGCAGAGGTTGTTGTGGACGTGCCACTGGGTGAGCTTGCCCCCGATGTCGGGCACGGCGGTGAGCGGGGTGCCGCGGTCGACCATGTACATCGCCGCCGACAGCGTCTTCGTGCCGTCGCGCTTGGTGTCGTAGACCAGCGACTCCGGCTTGTCGGGATCGAGGAAGATGTGGTCTTCCATGTACTCGTAGTTGACGAAGTGCTCGGTGCCCGTCGGGCCGTCGCCGATCGAGTGGAAGCCGTGCGCCTCGGCGTACTTGTAGTCCGCCCACTGCGGGAGCTTGTTGAGCGTGACGGCGACGAGGTTCTCGGCGCGGGCCTGCTGCTCGGGGGTCACGCCCGGTACGCCGCCGAAGTCGAGGGGCTTCGTCGGGTCGTACGGCACGGCGACGGCGGTCTCGTGCGCGTGCTCCTTCGGATCGGGGGTGGCCATGCCCGCCGGCACCGCGGCGGTGCTGTCGTGGTCCATCGCGGCCATGTCGTGATCACCGGCGTGGTGGTCGCCGCCGGCCGCCGTCACCTGCGCGTGGTCGTCACCGCCCCCGTGGCTGTGGCTGCGGGCGTTCGGCGACGCGACGACGGCGGTGACGAGGGCGATGACGCCGAGCGGGACGATCGACGCGACGACGAGGGCGCCGGCGTCGAGGTTCTCGCCCAGGCGGGGCTTGGCGAGGAAGACCGCACACGCGAGGACGAGGGCGGCTTCGAGCCCGACGCACGTGAGATCGACCAGGCCCGCCAGCTCCTTGGTGCCCGAGTCGGGGCCGAAGGGCATGCCGATGACGCGGGTGACGCCCCACGCCGCGATGAACACGAGGTTGGCGGCGATGCCGAGCTCGAGCCACCGCCTGCTCGGGCGGGCGACGACCGCCAGGGCGAACACGAGGGAGAACCAGCCGGCGAGCGCGAACGCCACGCCTTCCGGCAGCCACTCGCCGGCGTGGGCGGGCACCATCACGAGGTGGATGGCGGCGCCGCCGAGGGACAGGATCGCCAGGATCCAGCGTCCCGGGTCGCTGAGCGGGAACGCGCCCTCCGGGCTCGCGGACTCGATCGGTTCGAGCACGGGTGCGCTCTCCATGGGCAAGGACCTCCAGGTCACGGGTGGTGCGGCCCCTCTGCAGCCCCGGTACAGAAGTGATGGGCGTCACACCGACGCCCCACTGTACGGAAGGGCTTGTGTGATCGACGTATGCCCCACCGAGATCGGGGGGATCGCCGCCGACGATCCCTTCCGGCACGGCCCGGGATCGTGCGGGCCCTCCCGCAGGTCGATCATCCCCGGCGGTCACCCCTGGCGGTCACCCCTGGCGGTCACCCCTGGCGGTCATCCTGGCGATCACCCCAGGCGATCATCCCAGGTCGATCACGCCGATCGTGGGGACGACGTCGAAGCGGACCTGCGGCGCTTGGTCCCGTTCGAGACCGATGCCCTTGCTGACGTAGACCCGGCGTCCGTCCAGCGCGTGCAGGCCGCCGGCCGCGACCGCGCGCGGCACGCCGGTCAGGGTCAGCACCGGCCCGAAGAACGGGATGCTGATCTGGCCGCCGTGGGTGTGGCCGGCCGCCACGAGGTCGACGCGGCTGTTCGCCCGGAGGTCCAGCACGGCGTCGGGACGGTGGGTCAGCAGCAGACGGATGTCGTCCGCGCCCGGCCGCGCTTCGAGCTCCTGCTCGACGCGACGGGCGGCGGGCGACGCGAAGTCGACGTCGATGCCGCCGATGGTCACCTGCCGGTCGCGCACCGCCACGGTCACGACGCGGTTGTCGAGCAGCTGCACCCCCGTCCCCTGCACCATGAGCGGCGTGGTCCAGGGTGCATCCGAGTCCCCCTGGACGAGGTACACGCCGCCGGGCGCCCGCAGCCCGCGCAGGAGGGACCGCACCTCGTCCTGGTGGGCGAGGTACTCGTCGCTCTGGTGCACGTCGCCGGCGACGAGGATGATGTCGGGCCGCTCGGCCATCAGCAGCTCGACGGCGCGGCGCTCGTGGTCGCCGACGTACCGGCTCTGGATGTCCGAGAGCACCCCGATGCGCACCCGGTCGTGGCCGTGGCGCTCCGCCGCGAGGGGCACCGAGACGCGCTCGACGTCGAGACGATCGGGTTCGATCACCGAGGCGTACACGCCCAGGCCGGCGAGCACGAGGGTCGACGCGAGCAGCACGGCCGCCGGGCGCGTGGCCTTCGTCCGCAGCAGCACCAGCGCCGCGGCGAGCGGCAGCCCCGCGACGAGGACGAACCAGAAGACGTGGAACAGGAAGAAGGTGGACATGCCGAGGGTCGCGAAGGCGAACGCGACGAGGATCGAGCCCGCCGCCGCGGCCATCGCTCCCACCACCAGGTCCGCAACGCGGGCTCGTCGCCCGTTCGCCCTCGCACGGACCACGAGCCACGTGAGCAGGCCGAGCGCGACGCTGCAGCCGAGCGCGGTCGCGGAGTAGCGGTTCCACATGGACCCGCAGCGTCGCATCTGCGTCCCCGCGCGTGGTGAAGAGCGCGGGGCGACCTCGTGGAGAAACGGCGCAGACAGGCGCCGGGCCGCGCGGGGTCGGGTGCGGGTGGTCAGCGCGTGGTCAGCGGGTGGACCGGGGGAGCGCCTCGTCGAGCAGCGAGAGGACGCTCGCCGCGAAGCGCTCGGGGGCCTCGATCATCGGGTAGTGGCCCACGCCCTCGAGGGTGATCAGCGGGGCGTCGGACCGGGCCTCGACGAAGCGCTCGGCCATGGCGTGGACGGCGACGGGATCCTGGTCGCCCCACACGACCCCGACCGGTGAGGGGTGCCGTTCGATCGCGCCGGTGAAGCGGTCCTGCTCGGCGCGACGGTCCTCGATGTAGCGGATCGTGCGGGGGAGCAGCCCCAGGCCGTCTTCGCGCACCGCCATGGCCACGAAGGTGGCGCGATCCACCGGATCGATCGAGCTGCCGGGGGCGAAGGTGCCGATGACGCCGGCGGCGTAGGCCGCGCCGTCGTCGGCGCCCACCGCGGGGTTGCGCTCGTCGGGGAGGTCGAGCAGGAACTGCTGGCCGGCCGTCAGGTGCGCCATCTCGATGTAGATGGATCCGTTCGTCAGGACGCGGCGCCCGATCGTGAAGCCCAGCGTGCCGTCGAGGGAGCGGGCGAGGATCTCGCCGCCGACGGAGTCACCGAGGTCGTGGGTGACCAGGTCGACGTGGTCGACCCCGAAGTGCGCGACCACCGCCTCGACCCCGTCGGCGTAGTTGCGCAACCCGTAGCGCTGGTCGGGCTTGTCGGAGAGCCCGAAGCCGAGCAGGTCGAGCACCAGCACGTCGCGTTCGGCCCGCAGGTGCTCGATCGCGGCGTGCCAGTCGAACGAGCAGGTGGGGAACCCGTGGATCACGAGCAGCGGAGCGTTCGTCGTCGCCGAGGTGCTCGTCGCCTCGATGCGCTTGCACCACACCTCGTGGCCGCCGACGGGCACGCGGGTGCCGCCGGCCTCCCACGCCGACGCCGTCGCCAGGCTGGCGGCCTCCACCTGATCGGGATCGAGCTCGGCTTCCATGGCCGCGGAGCGTAGCGCCGCTGCCTCCGGGGCGATCCCGGGAGGCCGGGAGCGCCGGGAGCGCCCCGAGCGTCGGGCGGGGCGGTCAGGTGCGCACGATGCCGTCGTCGGTCGCCCGCAGGGTGCGGCCGGGCCGCTCGTCGGTGACGGCGCCGTCGACGAAGGTGGTGACGCCCGCCTTGACCGTCGTGCGGTAGCCCTCGACGTCCTGCAGCAGGCGCTTGCCGCCGGCGGGGAGGTCGTAGACCATGCGCGGCCGGTGCAGGTGCAGCGCGTCGTGGTCGATCACGTTGATGTCGGCCAGCATCCCCGGCGCCAGCACGCCGCGGTCGACGATGCCGTACGCCTGCGCGGTGGCCTGGGTCTGCTTGTGCACGACCAGCTCGACCGGGAGCAGCTCGCCCCGGGTGCGGTCGCGGGTCCAGTGGCTGAGCAGGTAGGTGGGGAAGCTGGCGTCGCAGATCAGCCCGCAGTGCGCCCCGCCGTCGCTGAGCCCGAGGATGGAGGCCGGGTGCAGGATCATCTCGCGGATCGCTTCGTGGTCGTGGTCGACGTAGCTGCCGAGGGGCGAGAACAGCAACGCGTCGCCGCCGTCCTCGAGGAGCCAGTCGAGCACGACGGCCTGGGGGTCGCAGCCCTCGCGCTCGGCCGTGGCCAGCGCGCTCGATTCACGCGTGGGCTCGTAATCGGGTTCGGCGCCGAGCCGGTACATCTGGTGCCAGGCCGTGGCCAGGTAGCTGGCCGACCGATGCGGGGTCTGGGGTGCTTCCGAGAGCAGGGCGGCGCGCACCACGGGATCCTGGAGGCGCCGGACGATCTCAGCGAGGGGCTGGTCCTTCATCGCCCGGAAGGTCGGGTGCGCGACGAAGGGGTGGAACGAGCTCTTGAGGCCGAAGAGCATCCCCGTGGGGCGCGCCGGCACCTGCGGGGAGATCCGCGCGCCGCCGGCCCCGTTGATCCGCCCGGCGTCGGCGAGCGCGTCCCGGAACGCGTTCGGGGCCAGCGGGGACTGGGCCATCGAGTAGGTGACGTCGATGCCGCGGCGGGTCAGGCCCTCCATCATCTCCCGGTCAGGGAGCTCGGGTCGGTCGTCGGAGACGAACTGGAACAGCCCGCGACCGACCTCGTGCAGCGCGTCCGCGATGACGGCGAGCTCGTCGTCGACGGCGAAGGTGCCGGGCACGAAGCCGTGCTTGGAACGGTGCAGGATCGTGCGCGAGGTCGAGAAACCGAGCGCACCGGCGCGCACGCCGTCGGCCACCACCTCGGCGATCTGCTGGTGCTCGGCGGGGCTGAGGTCGTCCTCGTGCGCACGCTCGCCGAGCACGTACGCGCGCACCGCGGCATGGGGGACCTGCGCGGCGAGATCGATGGTGCGGTGCGTGGCGGCGAGCGCGTCGAGGTACTGGCCGAAGGTCTCCCACCGCCAGTCGATGCCTTCGTGCAGGGCGGTGCCGGGGATGTCCTCGACGCCCTCCATCAGCTCGACCAGGAAGTCCTCGGCACCCGGCCGCACGGGGGCGAAGCCGACGCCGCAGTTGCCCATGACCGCGGTCGTCACGCCGTGGTGGGCCGACGGCGCCATCTCAGCGTCCCAGATCGCCTGGCCGTCGTAGTGCGTGTGCACGTCGACCCAGCCGGGCGCGACGAGGGCCCCGTCGGCGTCGACCTCGCGTCGGCCCGGTGCGCCGATGCGTCCGACCTCCACGATCTGGTCGCCGTCGACCCCGATGTCGGCGGTGCGGACCGGGGCGCCGGTGCCGTCGACGACGCGCCCGCCGCGGATCACGAGATCATGCATGGTTGCTTCCCCCTGTCGAGCCACGTCGCCGGCCCGGTGGCGGGCGAGTGCCGCGGCCCAGTGTCTCGTGCGGCGCCGCACCTCACAACCCAGGAGGGAAGCTCGGGCGCCCGACGCGCGCGGCGGATCCGATGCATCCGGCGCCGTCGTGGCGACGAAGAGAGGATCAGGCCCATCGACCAGCAGGCGCAGGAGGGTGTTCGAGCATGGGGGAGTCCACGACCGAGAGGAACATCGCGACGATCCGGCGCTTCTACGAGTCCGGACCGGCCCACGACGATGCCGAGCGCCACCCGTTCGCCGCGCCCGACATCGTGTGGCACGTGCCGGGGGCCAACCACGTCGCCGCCGACTACCGCGGGACCACCGACGTGTTCGAGCGGATGCCGGCCCTCATGCAGCCCCTCGACGAGTGGACCATGGAGGTGCAGGCGATCATGGCGAACCGCGACCTCGTCATGGCGTTCGTGCACCTGCGCGGTGCGCGCGGCGAGAAGCGGGTCGACTGCCTCGGCGGCCACGTCTTCCGCCTGGACGACGATGGGCGCATCGTCGAGGCCTGGGGCTTCGTCGAGGATCAGGCCGGTCTCGACGCCCTGCTCGACGCCTGAGAGCCGATCGGGCGGGCGGGTCCGGTGGTCGCGCCGTTGCGCCAGGGCGCCGGCGTCACCGGCGCACCAGCCGGGAGGCGGTACGTTGCACGCCGCGTGCTCGCATCCGACGTCCAGGTCATCGAAGCGCTCCGTGCGCTCAGCGCGGCGTATGCCGCCGGGGTCGACCGTCGCGACGCGTCGCTGGTGCGCTCGTGCTTCGCTCCGGACGCGCACCTGGTGGTGCGGGGCCGCGACGGCGCGCGTCCCCTGCCCGAACGACGCCGCACGGGTCGCGACGAGATCGGTGGGATCGCGACCTCGATCGCTCGCTACCGCCGCACGTTCCACCTGGTCGGGCAGAGCCGGTACGTCCTCGAGGTCGACGCCGGCCGGGCGACGGGGGAGGTGTACTGCGAGGCGCACCACCACGCGGTGGACGACGAGGGGATCGTCGTCGATCGGGTGCTGTACATCCGCTACCAGGACACGTATGCGCGCGCGGACGACTGGCTGATCACCGAGCGGATCGTCGCGGTGGACTGGGCGGTCGACGTGCCGCTCGGCCCCCTCGGCGACGACCCGGCCCCCGCATGAGGACGCCGCAGCTCTCAACGACGCTGGTGTCGTTCGCGCCGACGGATCCCGGGACGTGGGAACCGATGCTCGCTCGCGCCCGGCTGCTGGACGAGGCGGGGGTCGATCGCCTCGTGGTGTCGGACCACGTCGTCTTCGGCGAGCACCTCGAGGCCTACGGCCGGCCCGAGCTGGGCGGCACGCGCGGCGGGAAGCAGCCGACCGGCCCCGACGGGCACTGGCTCGAACCGCTCACGACGCTCTCGTTCGTGGCGGGCATGACCTCGCGCATCCGCCTCGGCACCAACATCCTGATCGCTGCGCTGCGCCGCCCGATCGTGCTCGCCAAGACGGCGGCGACGCTCGACGTGCTCTCGGGGGGTCGCCTCGATCTCGGCGTCGGCGTCGGCTGGCAGCGCGAAGAGTACGAGGCCGCGGGCTTGGACTTCGCCGCGCGCGGCCGCCTGCTCGATCACTCGCTCGAGGTCTGCCAGACCGTCTGGCGCGAGACGCGCGCGAGCTACGACGCGCCCGAGCTGCACTTCGACGCCATCCACCAGATGCCGAAGCCCGTGGCCCCGGCGGGCGTCCCGCTCTGGATCAGCGGGCGCGTGCATCCCCGCGTGGCGCGCCGCCTGGCCCGGTTCGGAACCGGCTGGATCCCCTGGGGCGAGGACGCGGCCGATCTGCCGGTGGCGATCGACCGCATGCGCGAGGCGCTGGCGCACGAGGGACGCGACGCCACCGACCTCGAGGTCGTCGGCAGCCTGCCGCTCGTGCGGGGCGAGGACGGCAGGCTCGACATCGGCCGCACGATGGAGGGGGTGCCGGGCCTCGTCGCGGCGGGCGTCACCGACTTCCGCGCGACGCTGCGCCTCCCCGACGACGAGGCCGCCGCCCGCGACCACCTGCTCGAGGTGGTGGCTGCGTTCCGGGGGGCGACGGGGCGCTGACCGCGAGCGCGAAGGTTCCCGGTGGACCGTTCCGATACCCGCATTGGGTGTACCGTACAACCGAATGAACTGCGGTTCAGTGTGGTGAGATGACGGTTCGCCGTCCGGGCAGAGCACGTTGGGGACTCGGTTGGACACGATGGCGCAGGGCGGCGACGGCGTGACGGGCCCGGTGGGCCTGGCGGCGCTGCTCACCGACCACCCGCAGGGCGACGACCAGCCCCTCGTGCACACCGCATCGCGCTCGGTCACGGCCGGTGAGCTGCGGCGGGCAGCGGCGAGCACGGCGCAGGAGCTGCGGCGGGCGGGGCTGGCACCCGGCCAGGCGGTCGCGGTGCAGCGGCCCAACGGGCCCGAGCTCGTCGCCACGATGTTCGCGGTCTGGCAGGCGGCCGGCGTGCTCGTGCCGGTGAACCCGCGCCTGCCGCCCGCCGAGGTCGACCACATCATCGGCGCCACCGGTCCGGCGCTCTTCGTCGGCGAGGACGCGCGGGTGGTGCCGCTCGAGGCCGGCGCGCGGCGGAGCTACGCGGCCGGCACCGCGTTCGTGGTGTGGACCTCGGGCACGACCGGTCGGCCGAAGCCGATCCTCCACACCCACACGGGGTACCTGGAGCTGCTCGACCGCGTGCTGGCGCCGCTGCGCGGCGACGGCCCACGCGACCCGGCGAAGGCACCGTCGCCGAACCTGATCCCGGTGTCGATGGCCCTCAACGCCGGCATCTACAACGCGCTCTTCGGGCTGCGCGCCGGTGCGCCGCTGGTGATCATGGACCAGTTCGAGCCGAGCGACTTCGCGGCGCTCGTCCGGCGGTTCGGGATCCGCTCGACGGTGCTGCCGCCCGCCGCGATGGCGGCGCTCAGCGCTGACGCCGCGATCACCGATCTGGGCCCGTTGCGCTACGTGCGCAGCATCACCGCGGCGCTGTCCCCGCTGCAGGCCCGGCGCTTCCACGAGAAGTTCGGCGTCGTGGTGCTGAACGGCTACGGGCAGGCCGAGATCGGGGAGGTCATCGGGTGGACGGCGGCGGACGCCCGTGCGCACCCGGAGAAGGTCGGCGCGGCGGGCCGCGTGCACCCGGGCGTCGCGATCAAGATCCTCGACGAGCGCGGCGCGACGGTCGAGGCCGGCTCGGTCGGCGCGCTGTGGGTGCGCCCGCAGTCGATGGCGTCGGGGTACGTCGGTGGCGACGAGCTGGCGGACCGGGTGGACGCCGAGGGGTTCCTCGACACCGGCGACTTCGCCCGGCAGGACGACGACGGGTTCGTGTGGATCGAGGGCCGGGCGAGCGACCTCATCAACCGGGGCGGGAACAAGGTCTTCCCCGAGCAGGTCGAGGAGGTGCTGCTGCTCTCGGACGGCGTCGTCGAGGCGGCCGTGGTGGGTCGCCCCGACGACCGCCTCGGGGAGGTGCCGGTGGCCTTCGTCGCCGGGCCGGGAGCGGCCGACGACGAGCTGGTGCGGCTTTGCCGCGCCAACCTGGCGCCGTACAAGGTGCCGGTGGCCTTCCACTGGGTCGACGCCCTGCCCCGCAGCGAGGTGGGCAAGGTGCGCCGGGCCGAGCTGCTGAGCCAGGTGTGAACCCGCCCTGCGACCGACGCCGCCAGGCGTGAACGACGAGAGGACGCCCGTGCCGGACAACGTGTGGATGAGCGGAACGCAGACGACCGTGGTGCAGCTGCTGCACGCCCGGTTGGAGGACGCGCCGGACACGGAGTACCTCGATGTCAACGCCGAGCGCCTGACCGCGCGCGAGGTCGCCGAGCGGGCCTGGAGCCTCGCAGCCGCGCTGCGCGAGCTCGGGGTGGCGCCCGGCGACCGGGTCGCGTCGCTGATCGAGAACTCGATCGAGGCCGTGCTGACGTGGTGGGGGATCGTCTCGGGGGGTGGCGTGGCCGTGCCCATCAACACGGCGTACAAGGGCGCCTACCTGCAGCACCAGCTGACCGACTCCGGCGCGCGGGCGCTCGTCGTCGAGGCGTCGCTGCTCGAGCGCGTCGAGCCGATCGTGCGCGACTGCCCGGCCCTCGAGCACGTGATCGTGATCGGCGACGCGAGTGCGCTCGGTGGGGTCACCACGCACACCTGGGCGTCGGTGACGTCGGCGCCCTCGTCGGAACCGTCCGTCACCGTGCGCCCCAGCGACCTCGCGACGTTCGTGTACACCGGCGGCACCACCGGTCCGTCGAAGGGCTGCATGCTCAGCCACGCCTACCACGAGGCCCTCGCGCGGCAGATCGGCATCTGCTGGCAGCGCACCCCGGACGACGTGGTGTGGACCCCGCTCCCGCTGTTCCACTACAACGCGATCGTCACCGCCGTGCTCGGCCCGCTGGTGTTCGGCGGGCGGGCTGCCATCTACCGGCGCTTCTCGGTGTCGAACTTCTGGCCCGAGATGAACCGCACCGGCGCCACCATCACCTCGACGCTCGGCACGATGGCGTACCTGCTGGCCCACGACGTCGACCGGCCCGAGATGCCCCGTTCCGGGGCGCCCGAGGCCAACACGACGCTGCGCCTGCTCGGCGCGGTGCCCATGCCGGTCGAGATCGACACGATCATGCGCGAGCGCTTCGGGCTGACCACGTTCAGCGGCGCCTACGGCACCACCGAGGCGAGCCTGATCTCGTGGCAACCGCCCGGCATCACGAACAAGCCGAACGCCGCGGGCGTCATCAACGACGAGTTCTTCGACGTGCGCATCTTCGACGACGACGACAACGAGCTGCCGCGCGGCACCCAGGGCGAGATCGTCATCCGGCCCCGCCGTCCGCACACGATGTTCGAGGGCTACTGGGGCCGCCCCCAGGCCACCGTCGAGGCCAGCCGCAACTGGTGGTACCACACCGGCGACATCGGGGTCGTCGACGCGGACGACTACCTGTTCTTCGTCGACCGCAAGGCCGACTACCTGCGGCGGCGCGGCGAGAACATCTCGAGCTTCGAGGTCGAGCGGGTCTTCATGAGCCACGGCGCGCTGGCCGACGTCGCGGTGCACGCCGTGCCGAGCGACCTGACCGAGGACGACCTGAAGGTCACGGCCATCCTGGCAGAAGGCGCCACGCTCACCGAGGAGGACCTGTTCCGGTGGGCGATCGACCAGCTGCCGTACTTCGCGCTGCCGCGCTACATCGAGCTGCGGGCCGAGCTGCCGCGCAGCCCGGTCGGCCGGGTGCTCAAGCGCGAGCTGCGCGACGAGCCCCTCGGACCGACCGTCTGGGACGCGGAGGCTTCCGGCATCACCTACGACAAGCGCTGACGCGGCTGCCCCGTGGAGCCGCTCCGGCGGCGGCGTTGGGGGCAGCTCTGCGTCAGGCGTGCCAGGCCGTGGTGCCGCCGATGCGGGTCTCGGTGATCGCGATCTCGGCCCACTCCTGCGGTGGGGTGGTCCAGGGGTTGGCCGAGGCGAGGGCGAAGTCGGCGAGCTTGCCGACCTCGAGCGAGCCGCGGTCGTCGGCGTGGATCTGCCACGCCGCGTCGACGGTGATCGCCCGCAACGCCGTCGCCGGATCGACGCACTCGGCCGGCCCCAGCACCTGACCGTCCTCCTCCGTCTGGCGCAGCACCGCCGTGCGCGCCGCCAGCAGCGGTTGGATCGGGCTGACGTTGTAGTCGCTGTGCAACGACGGGCGCAGGCCGTTGGCGACGGCCGTGCGCACGCGGTGCAGCCCCGCCGCGCGCTCGGGCCCGAGGATGTTGTCGCGCAGCACGCGGCCCCAGTAGTACACGTGGTTGATCAGGAAGCTCGGCGAGACGCCGCTCGCCGCCATGCGGCTGAAGTGCTCGGGGTGGCCGATCGCCACGTGCTCGATGCGGTGGCGCTGGTCGTGCGGGGCTGCGCCCGACAGCGCCCCCTCGTACGCCGTCAGCGCCAGGTCGATGCCCGCGTCGCCGTTGGCGTGCACCATCACCTGCCAGCCCGCCTCGTGCCCCTCGCGGATGTACGCGGTGAGCTCCTGCACCGAGAAGTTCGCGGCGCCGTGACCGCCCATGCCGCCGAGGTACGGCGTGCGCAGGTACGCCGAGCGCCCCTGGTTGGACCCGTCGGCCATGATCTTCCAGGCATGCGTGCGCACCATGTCGTCGCCGCCCCCGGGCACGATGCCGGCGTCGGCCCACGCCTGGTGCCCGAGCATCGCCGACTGCGCGAGCGACAGGCGCGTCGGCAGCCGCTCGCTCGCGTTCATGGCGTGCAACATCGCGACCTCGGCCGGGCCGCGCAGCTGGCCCGTCATCGCCTCGCGCATCGAGGTGACGCCCTGCGAGGCGGCCGTCGCCATGATCGAGCGCATCGCGTCGGCCAGGTCCTCCGTGGACTTCTGCGGGATGTGGGCGATGATCGCCATCAAGGCGTTGAGCTCGCCGACCACGCCGGTGAGCTTGCCGTTGGCGCGGTAGAACGTGCCGCTGGGCGGGTCCGGCGTCTCGGCGGTGATGCCGGCGATCTCGAACACCTTCGAGTTCACGTACATGTAGTGCATCGACGCGTTGGCGACGACGATCGGCGTCTCGGTGCTGATCTGGTCGAGGATCGCGGCGGTGAGGTCCGGCTCGCCGGGGTAGCGGCTCGGGTCGAGCAGCTCGCCGCAGACCCACTCGCCGGGTGCGGCCTTCCCCACCGCCTCCTTCAGGCGGTCGACGACGTCGTCCAACCGCGGGTTCGATGCGTACGAGCAATCGACCCACCCGTAGAAGACGCCGGTCGACCACAGGTGCATGTGCGGTTCGATGAGCCCGGGGATGACGACGCGGTCGCCGGCCTCGACGATCTCGGTGTCGGTCCCGCGGAGCCCGTCCAGCTCGTCGGCGGAGCCGAGCGCGACGATGCGCCCGTCCGTGATGGCCATGGCGCCGACCTCGGCCTGGTCGGGGTTGCCGGTGGCGATGGTGCCCATGACGAGCACATCGGCGACGTCGATGCGCTCCTCGGCGGCACGGCGCCCGTCCCGGCCCGCACCTCGATCTGCTGGTGCCCGCTGGTCCCGCACGCGCAGGTCATCCAGCAGCACGTCGGCCATGGTCGTGGTCGCGGCGCCGCGAGCGCCGCAGCAGCCGTCGATGGGGCCGGCCGCGTGGTGGGGGTGGGGCTCGTGGAGCATCGTGGTCATGCAGCACCTCTCGGGGTCGATGGGCGGGTGGTCAGGGGGTAGGGGCCGTCGTCGGACGTGCAGGACGCGTCAGGCAGGGCTCGTGGCGTTGCCGGGCGCGGCTTTCGTCCCGGGCGCCGGGGCGGCGTCCGGTGCGTCCGTGCCGGCGGGCCCGTCGGCGTCCTCGGCCGCCGCCGGGGTCTGGCCCGGGAAGTTGCGCACGAGCCACGCCGCCGTGAGGCCGACGATGACCGTGATGGTGCCGATGATGAGCATCGCAACGATGAAGGCGTGCACGTAGCTCGGTCCGGCGGCCTGCAGGGCCTGCTGCGCAGCGGTCGTGGAGGGCAGCGGCGTGTTCATGCGCACGTAGTCCGACACGCCGGTCCACGCCGTGCCGACGTCGTCGGGCGCCACGCCCGCGGCCTCGAGCTTCTTCGTGACGCCGCCTTCGGTGAAGTTGTTCACCAGGACGGAGGAGATCGCCGTCGCGAGGCTGTAGCCGAACTGGCCGACCATGAGCCGGGACGAGGTGACCACGCCGTACGACTCCTTCGGCGCCTGCGAGACGAAGAGGCTCGCCGACGGCGTGTTGAAGCAGCCGATGCCGACGCCGATGAGCACGAGGCCGGGGAGGAACACGGGGAAGGTCGAGTCGGTGTGCAGGATCGTCATCGACAGGAAGCCGAGCACCGCGAAGCCGACGCCGAGGACGAAGAACGTGCGGACGCGCGTGCCGCCGCTCAGCTTCTTGCCCACGATGGTGGCGCTCACGATCATCGCGGCGGCCAGCGGCAGCTGCCCGAGCGAGACGAACCCGGTGCCGTACTTCATGACGTACTGCCACAGGTTCGAGAACTGGAGCACCACGGAGCCGTCGATGAGGTTCCACAGCGCCCCGACCATCACCGCCGCGACGAAGACCTTGTTGGTGAAGATGCGGATCGGGAACACGGGGTGGTCCGACCGCAGCTCGACCACTGCGAAGGCGGCGAGGGCCACGAGGCCGCCGAGGAGCGGGACGAGCGTGCGGGGGCCCGTGAAGGTCGTGGCGAAGTTGGCGACGC
Source organism: uncultured Iamiaceae bacterium (assembly GCA_964446345.1). GTDB lineage: Bacteria > Actinomycetota > Acidimicrobiia > Acidimicrobiales > Acidimicrobilacustridaceae > CAYUOL01. The sequence continues at coordinate 19,261 of CAYUOL010000011.1, forward strand.
CCAGCAGCACACCGGCGACGCCGCCCATGAGCAGCGCCTGGCCCAGGTAGTCGGGCTTGGCCTGATCGGAGGGCGGGACGACGGGGAGCACCCGCAGCGTGGCGGCTGCCCCGATCAAGCAGAGCACGGGCACGATGCACATCGCGAGGCGCCAGCTCACCGATTGGGTCAGCTCCCCACCGAGCACGCCGCCGAGGATCGCGAGGAGGGTGAGCTGGGCGGTCCACAGGCCGAGGGCCGAGCCCAACTTGCCCTCACCGGCGACGGTGCGCACGTAGGCGAACGACGCGCTGAAGGCGGCACCCAGACCGGCCCCGGCCAGCAGGCGTCCGAGCATGTACATCGGCGTGCCGATCGCGCCGGCGGCCAGCAGGTCGCCGACGGCCGAGAGCAGCAACGCCGCGAGGAGCACGCGACGCCGGCCCAGGCGGTCGCCCAGGTAGCCCGATGTGATCACCGTCGCCGCCGCCGCCAGCGTCGAGATGGTCGCCGCGAGCGACAGCGACCCGGCGGGGATCTGGAGCGCCGCGGTCGCGTCGACGAGGGCGACGTTCGAGATCGACGGGTCCATGGTCTGGGCGGCACCGATCACGGCCAGCACGAAGAGCGGCAGGCGGATCGACGCCGCGCTCTCCGCGTCGCCGTCGGTGTCGGTGTCGGGTTCGGTGGCGTTGGTCATCGCATCCCTGTTCTTCTTCGGTGGTGGTCGGGCGCGCCCGTCACGCGGCGGCGAGCGTCGTCTGGAGGAGGGCGGTGAACGATCGGGCGACGGTGCACGAGCAGCCTGTCGGCGCGTCGTGGTCGCCGCCGGGGCCGCCGGTCGTGCGGCCCGCGACGGTGAGCGGCGACCTCGCCCGGGCCGTCGCGCCGGCGGTGTGCGGCGCGAGCGGGAACCAGCGCCCCTCGAACACGGTGCCGGCGATCGTGATGTCACGCAGCCGATCGGGATCGACCTCGTAGGGATCCTCGTCGAGCACCGTGAAGCTCGCGACCTTGCCGGCCGCGATGCTGCCGAGCTCGTGCTCCCGACGCCAGGAGTACGCGGACTCGATGGTCACCGCGCGCAGCGCGTCGTCGAGGCCGATGCGCTGCTCGGGCCCGGCCACCCGGCCCGACGGGGTCGTGCGGTTCACGGCGCACCACACCATGTTGAGCGGGCGGGCCGGCCCCATCGGGAGATCCGAGTGGAACGACAGCGGGATGTGACGGCGGCGCACGGAGGCGCTGCGCACCATCAGGTCGGCGCGCTCGGGCCCGAGCCCGACCTCGCCGTAGCGGTCGGCGAACGCCGTCGTGTAGTAGGGGTTGGCGCTGACGAGCGCACCCAGGCGGGCGATGCGATCGATCTGGTCCTCGGTCGAGTTCGCGAAGTGGACGATCACGCTGCGGTGATCGGCCCGGGGGTTCTCGCGCATGCGGCGCTCGAAGACGTCGAGGACCACGTCGAGGCCGCGGTCGCCGTTGACGTGCACGTGCAGCTGGTACCCCGCGTCCCAGTAGAGCTTCGCCCACTCCTCGAGCTCGTCGGGGGTCATCATCCAGTCGCCGTCGTGGTCGGGATCGGGGTCGCCGGCGGCGGTCAGGTAGGGCTCGCGCATCATCATGCGCTGCGAGATGATGGCGCCGTCGGCGAAGAGCTTCACCTGATCGGCGAAGTACGAGACCTTGCCCGTCGGGCTCATCGCGATCTGCCGCTCGGTGTCCGCCAGGGCATCCGCGGGCGCCATGCCGACATCGGCCTGGGCGCGGCCGTCCACGACGAACGAGCTCGAGAACGGGGTGTCGTCGGCCCCCAGCACCGCCTGGTACAGCTGGAAGATCTCCGGGGTGGCCAGCGCCCCTGGTTCGTTGAAGGCCGTGACGCCGCTGCGGTGCAGGTAGGCCACGAGCTGGCGCAGCCCCCCGGCCATGCGCTCCGGGGTGAGGAACACCGGGCCCAGGTGCGGCATCAGCAGCTGGATCATGCCCTTCTCCCACCAGTGGCCCCGGGCGAAGTCCATCGCGTCGCTGGCGTCGCCCTTGCCCTGCATGGATGCCTCGTCGAGGTCCAGCGCCTCGATCGCGGCGGTGTTCAGGAAGAACTCGTGGCACGAGCGGTGCCACACGAGGACGGGCCTCGTCGTGCTGATCCCGTCCAGCACGGTGCGATCGAGCGGCCCGTGCCACAGAGGGTGGTAGCCCCAGCTGTACAGCCACTCGTCGGGATCGGCCATGCGGGCCTCGGCCTCGCGCAGGCGCATGCGGTAGTCGTGCTCGGTGGGCGCGGCGGGGTACGTCACCTCCGGCAGGTCCCAGTCCTCCGGAGCGATGACCACGGACGAGAGCGTGAGCGCACCGAGCACCGGGTGCAGGTGCTGATCGATCAGACCGGGTAGCACCACCTTGTCGGCGAAGCGGTCGTCGATCACATGGGGGAGGTCGCCGAGCGCAGCCCTCACGTCGTCGAGCGACCCGACGGCCAGGATCCGGGAACCACGGACGGCCACGGCCGTCGCATCGGGGAACGACGGCTCCATGGTGATGATCCGCTTCGCGACGTGCACCACCACGTCATCCGAAGGCACCCGCGCATCGACCTCGTTCTCTTCGCCGGTGGCGGGCGCCGCAACATGCTCTGACAACTCCATCCCCCCCAATTCGGTTCCGACGTCGGGACCAAACCGGGCCGCAACGGCCCGGGAACCTGGAAGCGCACCGCGTCGATGCGCCGGACTGCGACTGCTCGGACGCTCAGCTCTGCCAGGCGACCTCTCCGCCGAGACGCGTCTCGGCGAACGTGATGTCGGCCCACTCGGCCGGATCCGTCGCCCAGGGGTCGGCCGACGCGACGGCGAAGTCTGCGAGCTTGCCGACCTCGAGCGTGCCGCGATCGTCTGCGTGGATCTGCCACGCGGCATCGGTGGTCACCGCCCGCAGGGCCGTGGCGGCGTCGACGCGCTCGTCCGGGCCGAGCACCTCGCCGCCGTCGCGCATCTCGCGCAGCACGGCGGTGCGAGCGGCGAGCAGCGGGTGGATCGGGCTGACGTCGTAGTCGCTGTGGAGCGAGACGCGCAGGCCGTTGGTGACCGCCGTGTTGACCCGGTCGAGCCCGGCCGCCCGCTCCGGGCCGATGATGTTGTCGCGGAGCGCCCGGCCCCAGTAGTAGACGTGGTTCATCAGGAAGCTGGGCGACAGGCCGATGGCGGCCATGCGCCGGAAGTGCTCCGGATGCCCGATCGAGGAGTGCTCGATGCGGTGGCGGTGATCACGAGGGGCCGCGCCGGCCAGCACGCCCTCGAACGCCGTGAGCACCAGGTCGAGGGCGGCGTCGCCGTTGGCGTGCATCATGATCTGCCAGCCGGCGTCGTGGCCTTCGCGGATGTACTCGGCGAGCTGCTGCACCGGGAAGTTGGCCTCGCCGTTGCCGCCGATGCCGCCGAGGTAGGGCGTGCGCAGGTACCCGGACCGGCCCTGGTTCGATCCGTCGGCGACGATCTTCCACGCGTCGGCGCGGACCATGTCGTCACCGGTGCCGGGCAGCACGCCGGCATCGGCCCAGGCCTGGTGGCCGAGCATGCACGTCTGCGCGGTGGAGATGCGGGTCGAGAAGCGCTGCGCGGCGTTGAGCTGCTGCAACATGGCGAACTCGGCCGGACCGTGCAGCTGGCCGGTCAGCGCGTCGCGCATGGACGTGACGCCCTTGGTGGCGGCCTCGTCCATGATCGCCCGCAGCGCCACCTCGATCTCGGCCGGCGTCTTCTGCGGCAGGTGCGCGGCGATGGCCATGATGCCGCCGAGCTCGCCGACGACACCGGTCAGCTGGCCGTTGGCCCGGTAGAACTTGCCGCTCGGCGGATCGGGCGTCTCGGCCGTGATGCCTGCGATCTCGAACACCTTCGAGTTGACGTAGATGAAGTGCATCGACGCGTTGGTGACCGCCACCGGGTGCTCGGTGCTCACCTGATCCAGGATCGCCGCCGTCAGATCGGGTTCACCCGGGTAGAGGCTCGGGTCGAACAGCTCGCCGCACACCCAGTCGCCGGGCGGGGTCTGCGCCGCGGTCGCCTTCAACCGCTCGACGACGTCGCCCACGGTGGGGTTGAGCCGCTGGGAGCAGTCGGTCCAGCCGTAGAACATGGCGGTCGACCACAGGTGCATGTGCGGTTCGATCAGCCCGGGGATGACGAAGCGGTCCCCGGCTTCGAAGACCTCGGTGTCGGTGCCGCGCAGGCCCTCGAGGTCGGCGGCGGCGCCGAGGGCGACGACGCGGCCATCGCGCACCGCCATGGCGTCGACGGCCGGTTGCGCCGGGTTGCCGGTGGCGATGGACCCGAGCACGAGCAGATCGGCGACGTCGCGCGGCGGGCGGGTCCGGGCGCCGTGGCGGCCGGGCCGGCGCGCGTCCGCGGCGGCAGAGCGCGGGCGCCCGGCGGTGGCGAGGCCCCCGGCCATGGCCCGAGCCACGGCGACGCTGACGGTGCGCCCGGGCCCGCAGCAGCCGCCCGCCACCGGGTCATGGGGTGATCGATGGTCAGCCGCAACGCGCATGCAAGGCTCCTCCGCAACTCGGGCCGCTCTTTCGGCTCACCCTACGTGAACGCTGCGCGTGGGCGCGTGCGCGCGTTCCAAGACCGGCACCGGGCGCAGGGCGCGTCAGGACCTGGTGTTCGACGGCCACTGGGGCCGGTGGTACCCGTCGAAGCGCAGCTCGCCACCGCGCAGCTCGCGGATCGTGAGGAAGTCGCCCTTGTAGCCCTTGCGGTCGTACGGCCCGAACTGGATGTAGCACCCGGGCCCCCCGTTCGTCGCCGGCATCCAGCGGATGCGCTCGAGGCCCTGCTTCACGTGCTTCGGCGTGGGGATGTCGGCGTTGCCGATGCCGTGGATGGCGACGCGCGCGGTGTCGTAGGCGAGGGCGATGACGACGTTGCGCGTCGAGCGGCCGAAGCGCTCGGTGAAGCGCCGGATCATCGCCTCGTAGTTCGGGTTCGCCCCGTCCTCGCCCAGCTGGTCCACGCCGTGCCAGCCCTCGAGGCCCTCGGCCCACTTGTTGCTGTTCGAGTAGAACATGAACGCCGTGCCCATCACGCGCACCGGGTCCCAGTCGAGGGCCTTCAGCGCGTCGGCGAAGTGGAACGTGGCGTAGCCGTACCCGCCGTAGTACAGGCCATCCGTCCCGATCTCGCGCATCGCCGCCAGGTCGTCCTGCAGCCCGCGCGGGTTGGGCTCGAGCCTCACCTCGCGGGTGATCGTCATGCCCAGGTTGAGCGCCCGCTCACGGAAGTAGTCGGCGTAGTCACGGCCCGACGAGCCGGCTTCCCAGAAGAGGCCGACCTTGCGCTTGCCCTGCTGGTACAGCCAGTCGGCGCACATGGTGCCCTCGGTCGGGATGTCGCCGTTGGCGACGGTGAAGCAGTACTCGGACGCGAACTTGTGGGCGCCGGTCCAGCCGATGCAGGCCACGCCCAGCTCGTTCGCGGTGTCCTGCAGGACGATCGAGTTGTCGGAGATGAGCGGACCGAGCACGACCACGCAGCCCTGGTCGACCAGCCAGCGGTAGCCCTCGATGACCTTGCGGTAGTTCTCACGCGGCAGGCCGCGGGCGTCGGCGATCACGAGCTGCACCGGGCTGCGGCCCCAGACCCCTTCGTTGAGCGCGTCTTCGATCGCGAGGATGGTGGGATCGATCCAGTCGGCGAGCAGCTGGTTGAGGTCCATGTCGATGAGGATCCCGATCTTCACCGGCTCGAACGGATCGCCCTGCGTCTGCATCCCGCGCGTCGGCGGGTAGATCGTGATGTCCTGCACGGCGCGGTCGCGGGCGCTGCCGCCACCCTCGTACCAGTTCTTGCCCTCGCCCCCGTGGCCCTCGAGGTACGCCTGGGTGCCGAAGCGCGTGGAGCACACGGCGCGATCGGCCTCCGCGATGCCCAGGTCCACCGGTGCCGGGAACATCCGCTCGACGTAACGCTCCTCGCTCATCGTCCCCCCGATCGCGGGCCGCCCGTTCGTTGGTGAGGCGGCGTTTAGTGGATTGAACCGTAGTTCACGATCGGCAGGGGAGTGCGCCCCGGCCGGACCGTGGCGCCGGGCGACGCGTCACGCTGGTTGACGATTCGTCCGAACCGGTGGCGCGGCTGACGGGTCGTCAGGTGGGGGCGGTAGGTTGATCGGCAATCGGGGTGACGCTCGCCGGGGGTGCGAGCGACCGAGAGACCGAAGGAACGCGTCGACATGAGCACTGCGATAACCGAGGACCACCAGGCGCTGGGCGAGACCGCCGTCAGCTTCCTGGCCCGGCACGACTCGTTGAAGGCCGCCCGGGCGCTGCTCGACGGCGAGCCCGAGGGGCTGCCGCCGTTCTGGGACGACCTGCGCGCCCTCGGTTGGCTCGGGCTGCACCTCGACGAGGAGCACGGCGGTTCCGGCTTCGGCATCCCGGAGCTCGTCGTCGTCGTCGAGGAGCTGGGAGCCGCCCTGGCGCCCGGACCGTTCGTGCCCACCGTCATCGCGAGCGCGACCATCGCGGCCGCCGCCCCCGCGGAGGTGCAGGCGGCCCGTCTGCCCGGGCTCGCCGACGGGTCGGTGACGGCCGGGGTCGCGCTGTCGAGCTCGCTCGAGATCGCCGACGGTCACGCCACCGGCACGTTGGCGCCCGTCGTCGGTGGTGGCGTCGCCGACCTGATCGTGGCGCGCGCAGGTGACGACGTCGTGCTCGTCGACGCCCGTGGTGCGGGCGTCACCCGCACGGTGCCGACCAACCTCGACCCGACGCGGCCCGCGGCGCAGGTGCGCCTCGACGGGGCGGCGGTCGAGGTCGTCGCCGGTGCCGGCGCCGCGCTCACCACGCTGGCGCGCATCCTCTACTCGGCCGAGGCGATCGGCATCGCCCGGGCCTGCACCCAGCAGGCGGTCGACTACGCCAAGGTGCGCGAGCAGTTCGGTCGTCCGATCGCCATGTTCCAGGCCGTGAAGCACCACTGCGCCAACATGTTCGTGGCGGCCGAGCTCGCCACGGCCCTCGTGTGGGACGCGGCCCGCGCCGCCGGAGAGGGTGGGGAGCAGGCGGCCCTCGCCGGCGCCATGGCGGCCGCACTGTCGCTGCACGCGGCGGACCGCTGCGCCCAGCTGAACATCCAGGTGCACGGCGGCATCGGCTTCACGTGGGAGCACGACGCCCACCTGTACCTGCGCCGCGCCACGTCGTTGCTCGCCCTGCTCGACATCGAGGCCACCTCCGTCGCGATCACCGACCTGGTGCGCTCGGGGGCCCGCCGCGTGCGCAAGGTCGACCTGCCGCCCGAGGCCGAGCCACTGCGTGACGAGGTGCGCGCCTTCACCGAGCGCGTCAAGGGGCTCGACGCCGCGGCGCAGCGCACCGAGCTGATCGAGTCGGGCTACGTGATGCCACACTGGCCCAAGCCGTGGGGTCGTGAGGCCGGCGCCGTCGAGCAGCTCGTCATCGAGGAGGAGCTGGCGGCGGCGGGGATCAAGAAGCCGGCCTACTCGATCACCGGGTGGGTGATCCTGACCCTCATCCAGCACGCCACCGAGGACCAGGTCGCCCGCTGGGTGCGCCCCGCGCTGGATCAGGACGTGATCTGGTGCCAGCTGTTCAGCGAGCCCGATGCCGGCTCGGACGCCGCGGCCGTGAAGACCAAGGCGACCCGGGTGGAGGGTGGCTGGTTGGTGAACGGCCAGAAGGTCTGGACCAGCGGCGCGCACGTGGCCGGGTTCGGCTTCGCGACCGTGCGCACCGACCCCGACGCCAAGAAGCACGACGGCATCACGACGATGGTGATCGACATGCACGCCGACGGCGTCGAGGTGAAGCCGATCACCATGCCGACCGGTGACTCCGAGTTCAACGAGGTGTTCTTCAGCGACGTCTTCGTGCCCGACGACGACGTCGTGGGCCCGGTCAACGGCGGGTGGGCGGTCGCCCGCGCCACCCTCGGCAACGAGAGCGTGAGCATCGGTGGCGGCCAGGGCGGTATGGCCTTCCCGGGTGAGGCGCTCATCGAGCCGTTCGACGCCACCCCGGACCGGCTGGCCGGTGGCGCCGGCCGACTCGGGCGCTACATCGCCAACGCCAACGCGGTCGACGTGCTGAACATGCGCAGCGTGCACCGCGCTGTCGCGGGCGGAGGGCCCGGCCCGGAAGGCGCCGTCACCAAGCTGGTGCTGTCGGAGAACCTCGAGGAGGCGTCCGCCATCCTCGCGGCGCTGTCCGGCCCGGAGACGGTCTTCCTCGACGGCGCCGGCGCGATGAGCGGGCGCATGGCGCTGATGCACCGCGCCATGGCCATCGCCGGCGGCACGTCCGAGATCAAGCGCAACCAGATCGGCGAGCGGATCCTCGGTCTCCCGCGCGACCCCCTGATCAACTGACGCTCGTCCCCGGGCGATGACCCGCCGAACGTCGTCCTCAGGGCACGCGGCGCACCACGAGCTCGGGAGCCTCTGCGGTGCCGGCGAAGTACACGACGTCCGAGCCCATCGTGGTGACACCGGGGACCGACGCGTCGTCGAACGACGCCCGCCTCGCGCCGGAGCGATCGTCGACGACGACGATCGATCGGCCGCTGGGCTCGCCGCGCGCATCACGAGCGATGGCGAAGATGTCCCCTCCGGCCGACGAGTCGTCCTTGCCGGGGTCGTCGAGCGTCCAGAGGCGGGTACCGGTCGCTCGGTCGTAGGCCGTGTACTGCGTGCCCGACTGGCGTGACTCGAGCACGACCGCGTGGTCGGTCGCGCCGCGGAAGTTGCTGCTGTTCAGGCGCGTCGCCTCGGTCGGCGACTTCCAGCTCTGGGTCCCGTCGCGCCCGTCCAGGCGCTGCACCGCGTGGGCGGCCGTCCGCGACAGGACGGCGTCGTCGAGGGCGAACACGGCATAGGTCGGGTCTCCCGTGACGAGCTTGAGGTCGCCCGTGCGCTCGTCGTAGGCCCGGACGCCACGATTGGCGTCGTCGACGTACACGACGCCGTTGCCCGCCGTCGCGGCGCACTCGCGTTGGTCCTCCCGCCAGCGGTTGTCCCCCGTACGGATGTCGATGACCTGGATGAAGGTCTTCGTGCACACCAGCAGGCTCGCTCCTGCGGTCCGAGAACGGGACACGTCCGCCAGCGGCGGATGCGTCCAGAGCTGCGTCCCCGTCGCCGGGTCGAGGGCGACGTACTGCCCGGCGCACAGCACGACCGCGACGTCGACCTCGGGGCTCTGGTACGGCGACAGCCAGTCGGCGGCGAGGCAGCCACGGGACCACAGGACCTGACGCGACGCCGGATCGAACGCGACGACGCCGGACGAGGTCACCGCCAGGACGCGCCCGGCCATCGCCCGGGGGAGGCGGAGCCCGGACCACTCGATGGTGGGGAGCGCCGACGTGGTGCGGGTGTGGATGACGATGCGGTCGGGGCCGACCTGGTCGAGGCGGGCCAGGAAGCGGTCGTTGCCGGCGCTTCGAAGCGCCTCGTCGTCCCGCAGCTGCCAGCCGCTGCGCTGGAGCTCGGCGCGCACGGCCACCTGCAGCGCGGCGCCGGTGGCCGTCGTCGACGTGAGGTCGGTGACGAGCTCGCAGGACTCCGCGGGCTGGTCGGTTTGGTTCACGGTCGCGCCGTCGACGTGCAGGACGAGTGCCCCCGCGGGAGGGCGCGTCGCGCAGGTCGCGGGATGCGTGGCGCGGAACCACGCGAGACCCGCGGCGGCGAGGCCCATCACGGCCGCGACGGCGAGGAACAGGACGGATCGTCGGCGGTCCACGGGTCGTGGCGGTGGCGGGCCCGGGGTCGGGCGGGCGAACGCCAGGGATGCCGAGGGTGAGCCGTGAGGTCCGTACCCCCCACCCCAAACGGAGGGAGGGGGCACGGCGAGTGGCTCGCCGTGGGGCCGGGGAGGAGGTGGGGGTGGGGGCCACGCGGGACCGCCGGTCTCGCGGGGTCCGGGGTGGGCGGGAGGCTCGAGGCCGCTCCCCGGGGCCGCCCAACCGTCGGGGGCGTCCCCCGGTCCCGCGCCCTGGGCCATGCGCCATGGTACCGCCGGCCGGATCGGCGCCGACGTCGCCGGCGCGCGCCCGCCCACTACGTTGGCGGACGTGTGGTGCAGCAGATGCGGGGCGACGCTGACCGATGGTGCGTCGCCGTGCCCGCGCTGCGGGACGCCTCCCGGGTCGTCGGGCGGGTCCCTCTCGTCACCGCTCGCGCCGCCGTCGGATCCGCCGCGCCGGTCGACGGGCTCCGGTGACGCGACCACGCGCGGGGTCGTGGTGGGTGTCGTCGTCCTGCTGCTCGTGGTCGCCACCGCGGCGATCGGCAGCATCGTCGTGCGCCGAGATGGCGGCGACGGCGCCACGCCGGCGGGCCCCGGCGCGTCGTCGACGCCCGCGTCGACGATCGTCGTCACCTCCCCGAGCGGCTACGAGATGACCAGCCTGGTGCTCACCGGTGATCGGGCCTTCACCGTCGAAGGGGGGCGCGTGGTGGCTCGCGGCGCCACCGACGGCGTTCGGCGCTGGGTCGCCGATCTCCGGTGCGAGCGCGAGCCGTACCTGGAGCCGGTCGTGGGCGGGTTGGTCACACCCGTCGTCGACGTGCGTTGCGACTCCGCGTTGGTGGTGCTCGCCGTTCGCGATGGCTCGGTGGTCTGGCGACCGAGATCGGCGTACGACTCCTGCATGCCGAGCAGGACCGAACCGCGGTACGTCACCTGCGACCACAGCGACGTCGAGCGCGTCGTGATCGACGCGGTCACGGACACGCAGGTCGGGGTGATCCCGGCCGATCCCACCCACAACAACTCGTCGTGGCAGTTCGGGTCGACGATCGTGGTGTCGACCCTCGCGCCGGGCACGACCATGCCGACGCCGCCGCTGCCGGAGACGATCCCGGGGCAACCGAGCATCGTCGACCAGCGCCGGCGAGAGATCCCCGAGACCCCGTTCCGGGTCAAGACGGTGTACGACCGGAGCGGTGCGCCGCGCTGGCAGCGCGACGTCCTCGGGACGATCGACGAGGTCGGGGACGGCTACTACGTGGGGACCGTGGACGGCACGCTCACCGCGCTCGACGGCGCCGACGGTGCCGTGCGATGGACGGTGCCCATCGGCGCCGGGCCGGTCCACGCGGTCGCCGCGGGCCCCCGACTGCTGGCGGCCGCCAGCGACGATGCGGTGCTGGGGATCGATCGCGCGTCCGGCTCCGTGGTCTGGAAGCGCCCCCTCACCGGACCGGCGCGCGTGGTCGCCGACGACGAGTCGATCGTCATCGAGCCGATCGGCACCGGGATCCGCGGTGGCGGCTCCTTCGTCGTCGTCGATGCTGCGACCGGGGCCGAGATCCGCCGCGTCGACGACGTCTGGTCGTTGAGCGGCGTCCAGGTCGACCACGGCCGGATCGCGCTCCTCACCGCGTCCGGGCACGGCGCCGAGGGTCGCCTCGTGACCATGCCGACGCGGGCCTGAGGCATGCGCACGGACGGGAGCCGGGGCCGGTGATCACCTGTCCGCGCTGCACACGTCGCTGTGCCGTCGGAGACCGCTCGTGCCCCAACTGCGGCGAGCTGCTCGCCCCGGCGGGCACCGCATCGGGCGGGACCTCGGAGGGATGGGGCGTGCCGTCGAGCTGGGGGGCGCCGCCGCCGTCCCGGGATCCGCGGTCTGGCCTCGGGCCGGAGCCGCCCGCGACCAGCCCGGTCTCGCCGCCGACGGTCCCGGGCGCGCCGCACCGAGCCACCGTCGCGATCACGGCGGTGGCCGTCGTGCTGGTGCTGGCGGTGCTGATCGGCGTCGCCGTGCGCATGGGCGCGCCGGGGGACCCCCCGGTCGAGCCGACCGCGACGGGGCCGACGACGGTGCTCCTGGTGCCGGCGTCACCGACGAGCCGACCCCGCACCACCACGACCAGCCCACCGCCGCGCCCGACCGCGTTCGCCGTGCCCGTGGAAGCCGATCGGGTGCCGCGGGCGCCGCAGATCGTCGACGGGAAGGTGGTGGTCCTCTCCGGTCCGACGGTCACCGCCTTCGACCTCGCGACCGGCAGCGCGGTGTGGAGCCGCGATGCCGGCTGCGCACAACCGGCGTTCGCCGACGGGCTGCTGCAGGTGACCCCCGATCACATCTTGGTGCAGTGCGAGCAGGTGATCAGCTCGTTGGATCCCGCGTCGGGCGTCGAGCGCTGGCGGACGCCACCCACGTGCATCGATCATCAGGTGTCCGTGCACTGGGTGGGGTGCCGGCTCTCGGCCGACGCCGTGCAGGTGTTCTCGATCGACGACGGGGCACCCGTGTTCCAGGTCGTCCCGGGCGCGACGCCGTTCACCTGGATCTTCGCCGGGCGCGAGGTGATCGTCAGCACGCGGCCCGCCCTCACGTCCCCGACGACGACGGACGCGATCGACCGCGGCATCGGACCGTTGAAGATCGCGTTCGACGATCGCGGCGTGGAGCGCTGGCGCGCCGAGCGGCGCGGGTCGGTCCGCGGCACGGCCGACGGCCTGTTCGTCATGACCCCCACGACCGTGAGCGAGATCGACCTCACGTCCGGCGCGCCGCGCTGGTCCCGGCGCAGCCCGAACGAGGAGGAGACCGTCGTCGCCACGACGCCGACGCTCGTGCTGCTCACCGACGAGGCCGGGAGCGTCGTGGCGCTCGATCGTCCGGGGGGCGGCGACCGATGGCGGTACGCCCCCGGCGAGGCCATCCGCCGCACCCCACGGACCGATCCGGCGCGTCCGGCCCTCGTGGTCGGCGACGGGCACGTGGTCGCGGTGGCGCTCGCCCCCGGCGACCCGATCAGTGGCCTGACGATCTTCGACGAGTCCGACGGGCGCGTCGAGCACCGGGATCCGAGCGTGCGGGCCTCGGGTCTGGCGATCGGTGCCGGGAGCATCGCCTACACGGAGGGCTTCGCGCCGAAGGCTGCGGTGGTCGTCGAGCGCCTGCCCTGACGGGGCCGGCCGAACCTGCGCCGGCGCGGCGCGAGGCCGCTCGCCATCACGCACCGGGCCGACGCGGTCGGACAGAATCCACGCATGTGCTTCAGCGCGAACGCGAGCTTCGCCGGCGCGGCGGTCGTCGCCGGCGCCGGCGTCGTGTGCCTCGGGATGGTGCGCGAGAAGCGCGAGATCCCGTTCGCGGCGCTGCCTCTGCTGTTCGGCATCCACCAGTTCCTCGAGGGCGTCACCTGGCTGGAGCTCGACGGGCGGGCCGACGCGGTGCTCAACGGGTGGGGGACCGAGGCATGGGTGATGTTCGCGTGGGCGCTCCTGCCGGCCTACGTGCCGTGGGCGACGTGGCTGCTCGAGGACGATCCCAAGCGCAGGCGCCTGATGACGCCGCTGCTCGTGCTCGGGGTGCTGCTCGGCCTCTTCATGATCACCCAGGCCGTGCAGCCCGAGATCCAGGTGTCGGTGGTCAACGGCAACCTCGACTACGTGCTCGGGCTCCCCTTCCCCGGGTGGGTGCTGGGGCTGCCCTACGTGCTGACGACGTGCCTCACCCCGTCGCTCAGCACCCGGCGTTGGGTCCGGGTCTTCGGCATCGGCAACTTCCTCGCGATGTCGCTCGCGGGCATCATCGAGTACAAGGACTACTCGTCCATCTGGTGCACGCTCGCCGCGTTCCTGAGCCTGATCATCGTGGCGCACTTCGTCTCGCAGCGCCGGCTGCGTCGGGCCGGCACGTCTGACATCGATCCCGGTGGAGGCGTGACGCCGGCCGTCACCTGACCTCGGCTTCCCCGTCCGCATCCAGGTCCGGGACCCGCCGGAGCGTCACGGCGGGCCGGACGGCCCTCCGAAGGCCATGCGCTCCAGGTGGTCCCGGATCGCGCCCGCGGCGTCCGCGAGGGCCGCCAACGAGATCGGCACCGGGACGGCGCCGCCGACCGGCTTGGGCTTCGGGATGCTGCGGAGCCGCACGACCTGCCCGTCGGTCTCGACGGCGACGTCGGGGAAGAGCGGGTTCAGCACCTGGCGCAGGAGCTGCTCGAACGAGGCGGCCGCGGCGGAGTCGTCGAACGTGCTGGTGAAGTCGGCGGCGGGCGCCACGAGGCCGCCCTCGGGGAGCAGGGCACCGCGCGGGACCGCGAGGCCGGGAGCGATCGCCGCGTAGCGGATGGGGTACGCGGCGTTGATGGCGAAACCGCCCGACTCGCACTCGAAGAGCCAGATCGGCGAGCCGTCCTGACGCACGAGCGCGCGGCGGGTGCGGCCGATCGTGCGCAGCCCGCTCGGCGGCACCTCGCTCGGCGGGGCTTCGCGGAAGCCGCGGGCTTGGAGCGCCGGGAGCTCGGCGGCGAACGCAGCCGCGTTGCGCGCCTGCGTCTTGCGCACGACGCCCCACCCGACGAGCGCGAAGAAGCCCAACGTCAGGCCGGCGATCAACAGGGCGGCAGGAAGGGGGAGCGGTGGGTCGCTCGCGCCGATGAGCACGGCTGCGCACAGAGGGGACATGGGCGGGCGACGTTACCGGAGCGGCGGGGGGACCTTCACCCGAGCCACTGGGTCGCGTCGAGCACCCGTTGCTCCCACCAGGCGAGCTCGTCGGCGTCGCCGACCGCCTTCTCCCAACCGAAGACGACCATGATCCCGATCGTCGTCAACGCCAGCTGCTGGTCGAACCACGACGCGGTGTCGACGCCGTGGCCCTCGAGCGCCCGCCGGTAGCGCTCGGTCGTCTGCTCCTTCGACTCGGGGAGCCGGGCGCGGTTGAGGGCGAGGTACCACTGCAGGTCCCAGGTCGCCGGCCCCCGGCCGAGGTAGGCCCAATCGAGCAGCACGGTGCGCCCGTCGTCGTGGCGACCGAGGTTGCCCATCTTCCAGTCGCCGTGGAGGAACGTCGACGGGGTGGCGGCGATCGCATCGAGCAGGGGAGCGGGCTCGTCGTGCAGCGGCAGCACCACCGCCGCCAAGGCCGGGGCGACGTCGGGGAGCAGGCGCCATCCGTCCGCCGCCACGCGGATGGGGACGGGCACGTCGTCGACGAGGAGCTCGGGCGCGATCGTGGCCGGGGCGAACATCAGCAGGCGCTGGCGCATGGTCTGCAGGCCGAGGTGGTCACGCCAGTCCCAGAACGTCGCGTGCAACGACGCCATCGAGTCGATGAGGCCGGCGTGCGTCGCGCCGTCGACGGGGTCGTCGCCCTCGGGGATCAACGAGGGGCCGACGTCGTCGAGCAGGATGGCCAGCCGGTCGGCGGGGGCACCGCCGTCGGGGTCCGTGCCGGGTGCCGTCTCCGGTGCCATGTCCCGGATGGCCGCGTCGATGTCGGCGGGCAGCGCGTCGAAGAAGCCGTCGCGCCAGAGCCGGTGCACCCAGAAGACCTCGTCGCCGGCGGTGTGCATCAGCCAGTCGTCGGCGATCGACTGGTGCTTCACCACGTAGGTGGAGCCGTCCACCTCGATGCGCTCCAGCCAGCTGCCGGACTTGCCGTCCGTGCCGGCGAGGGGCACCCGCGACGTCGCCGCTGCCAGCAGCTGATCGATCGTGCGCTCCGACGCGTGCATCGACGGCCTCCCTCCGACGGCGACCCGCCGAGTGACGGGGCGGGTCCTCGCCGGCCATCCTCCGGCCGGCGCCGTCATCGTGGCACGGGGGAGCCCCCCGTGGCGCTTGACGGTATTAGTCGCGTGACTAACAATGGTCGGCATGGCCCATGATCCCGTCGTCACCGAAGCCGTCCGCCAGGAGAAGCACCTCGAACCTCGCTTCGTGCTGCCCGAGCACGAGGAGCGGGCCGAGGCGAAGCTGGCCGCCTACCGCGAGCGCGGCGATGGCCGCGCCCGCCGCCCGAACATCCTCGTCATCCTCTTCGACGACGTCGGGTGGGGCGACTTCGGGTGCTACGGCGGCGGCGCCGCCGTGGGCGCGCCGACACCCAACATCGACGCCCTGGCGCGGCGCGGGCTCCTGCTCACGTCGTGCTACAGCGAGCCCACGTGCACCCCGTCACGGGCCTCGATGGCCACTGGCCGGCTGCCGATGCGCCACGGCCTGCTGCGCCCGCCGATGTACGGCCAGCCCGGCGGCCTCGAGGGCGAGCTGACGCTGGCCCAGCTCCTGTCCGAGCAGGGCTACGTCACCCAGGCGGTCGGCAAGTGGCACATGGGGGAGAACCGCGAGTCCCAGCCCCAGCACGTCGGCTTCGACGACTTCTACGGGTTCCTGTCCGTGTCGGACATGTACACGGAGTGGCGCGACCCGTACTTCTTCCCCGAGATCGTCTACAGCGAGCAGCGGACCGAGTGGGTCAAGAACATGCAGTTCAACAAGTGCTTCGTGCACGCCACCCGCGGCGGCGAGACCGAGAACGTCGAGGAGGTCACGATCCCCGTGCTGTCGCTGCTCGACGACAAGTGGAGCGACTACTCGCTGGCGTTCCTGGATCGCATGGCCGCCCGTCCGGCCGACGACGCGGCGCAGGCGCCCTGGTACCTGTACCACTGCACGCGCGGTGCGCACTTCGACAACTACCCCCACCCGGACTTCCTCGGGAAGTCGCCCGCGAAGCACCCCTACAAGGACACGATCCTCGAGCTCGACGACATCGTCGGGCGCCTCGTCGCCAAGCTCGAGGAGACAGGCCAGATGGACGACACCCTCATCTTCCTCTCGTCCGACAACGGGCCCGAGATGGAGAGCTGGCCCGACTCGGCCTTCACCCCGTTCCGCTGCTCGAAGGGATCCACCTGGGAGGGCGGCCAGCGCGTCCCGGGCATCGTCACCTGGCCGGGCATGATCGAGGCGGACCGCGTCAGCGACGGGTTGTTCTCGCAGATGGATCTGTTCAACACGATCCTGCGCCTCGCCGGCACCGAGGCGTCGATCCCGACCGACCGCTACATCGACGGCGTGGACCAGACGTCGTTCCTGCTCGGCGACGACGCGCCCTCCAACCGCAAGTTCCTCTACTACTGGCTGACCAACGTGTTCTCCGGTCTGCGGGTCGGCGAGTGGAAGTTCATGGTCGCCTCGACCTCCGACAACGACACCGACTGCGTCAACCTCGGCGGGCTGTCGGGTGTCACCCAGAAGTACTCCCAGGGCCGGCTGTTCAACCTCTACCTGGACCCGAAGGAGAGCCACAGCTACCTGATCCGCAAGCTGGCATACGTCGACACGTTCACGGACGGGATCGCCGGGCACCTGGGGTCGTTCTTCGGCGAGTACCGCCCGAAGCGCCACCAGATCGCGGCGCTGCAGTGACCTCGGGGCGCAAGGCGCCCGCGGCGGCCGCCGGGCCGGGCCGTCCGTCGGCGCGCGCCGGCACGCCGCGCGGCGAGGTGCAGGTGCGCGAAGCGCTCGTCGCGGCCGCCACCGACCTCTTCGCCGATCGCGGTCCGAGCGCGGTGACCGTGCGCGAGATCGCGGATGCCGCCCACGTGAACCACGGGCTGGTGCACCACTACTTCGGCTCCAAGGACGGACTCGTCACCGCCGTGCTCGAGCAGCTGGCCGAGCGGTCGGCGGTGGCGCTCGAGCACGAACCGACCAGCGCGCTGTACGCCGCGGGCGGCGCCATCGAGCGGCACGGGCGCATCCTCGCCCACCTCCTGCTCGAGGGCCGCGCGGTGGGCGACCACAAGACGGCGTTCCCTTCGATGCACGCCCTGATCGACCGCTACCAGCGCGCGTCGGGGGCGAGCGATGCCGAGGCCCGGACGCGGGTGGCGCAGGTGGCGGCGCTCGTGCTCGGGTGGCAGATCTTCGAGCCGTTCCTCGCCTCGTCCACGGGCCTCGAGCTGACCGACGACACGCGCCGCGCCGTGCTCGACGACGCCGTCGACGCGCTGCTGACCCGAAGGAGATGACGGTGGACCGGACCCTCGCGGGGTACTGGGTGAGCCCGTGGCCGGGGGAGGACGGCGGCCCCTCGCGGCGCCAGCAGCCGCGGGTCATGGGCGGCGCGGGCTCCGGGCTGCGCCTCGGCCCCGGCGACCGTCTCCACGCGCACAGCCGCCAGGACTTCGCGTTCGGGATGGTGGTGCTGCGCGAGCCGGGGGAGGTGTACGTGTTCGGCCACACCATGGGCGGCGTCACGACGAGCTGGGTCGAGCGGATCGATCCGGAGTCGCTGACCGCGGTGGTGCGGTCGCCGGATCTGGCCGGGGGACCGTTCTGGGCCGGCGGCCTGGCGGCGCACGCGAACGGATCGCTCTACGTCACCTACGGCCGTTGGTGCCACCGGCTCGCCCCGGACTGCACGCTCGTCGCCTCGCGCGAGCTGCCGCGCGATCGCCCCTACAACTCGCTCGTGATCCTGCCCGACGGTCACCTGGTCATGAAGGACTTCGCGGGCGGCGACGGTGTGCACGCGCTGGCGCCGGACGTCGCGGGCTCCGAGCTCGTCGTGCTGGAGCCCGAGCGCCTGGAGATCGTCGACCGCATGGAGCTCGACCAGGGCTCGATCTCGCGGCTCTCGGCGGGGGTCGGTGGGGACGACGTGCCCTTCGTCCACGTGGTCGGTGAGCATGACGCGCTGCGGATCACCTGGGACGAGCACGACCGGTGCCTCTCCCTCGACTCGCGTGATCGTGTGCCGTACCGCACCATGGAGGGGCAGACGTTCGGGTGGGATCCCGTGCTCACCGCCGACAGCGCCTGGTTCCTCGACAACGGCGAGGGGTCGACGAACTTCGGACCGTCGTTCCGGGGCAAGGGGGGTGCGTCCTCGGCGCCGCTGCACCTGGTGCGCGCGCCGCTCGACCACCGGCGGGGCGCGCCCACCTACCTCACGGTGTGCGAGGAGCCCGGGGGGCTGATCGCGAATCCGCCGATCATCGACGACGGGCGACGGATCGCGATCGGGTACGACAGCGCGCACGGGGTCATGCGCGCGTGGCGCTACACCGAGACGCCGGGTGAAGAGGTCGAGCTGTGGGTGCGGGCGCAGGACCACGCCTCGCACTGCATCCTCTACGCCGACAGCGGTGAGGTGGTCACCGGTGACTTCGACCATGACGCCGGGGTCGACGTGGTCGTGGTGCTCGACATCGAGACGGGCGCCGAGACCGCTCGCGTCGCGACCGAGAGCCCGCTGCAGAGCGTGCTCTTCCCGTGCCCGGGCTGGGACCGCGACCTCTACGTCGTCTCCTTCACGACGCTGACGCGCGTGCGCGTGGCGTAGCGCCCGCGAGGGTGGCGCCGACGGTGTCGCCACGTTGCCGCCGTGATGCTCGGGAAGCCTTGATGCTGGGGATGCTGGATGCCGTCCCGGGTGCCGCGGTCGCCGCCGCACGGGCTGTGGAAGCATGCGCCGATGCGACGAGAGCTGGTGGCGGTCAACACGGCGCCCGATTCCGAGAACACGATGCACGGCGACGAGGCGAAGCGGTACGGCTTCACGTCGGGGCTCGTGCCGGGGGTCGACGTGCTCGCGTACCTCGCGCACGACGGCGTCGCCACGTGGGGGGCGTCCTGGCTGGGCGGCGGGCGCCTCACGGGACGGCTGGCCGCGC
This sequence comes from uncultured Iamiaceae bacterium, assembly GCA_964446345.1. Lineage (GTDB taxonomy): Bacteria > Actinomycetota > Acidimicrobiia > Acidimicrobiales > Acidimicrobilacustridaceae > CAYUOL01. The sequence goes on from CAYUOL010000011.1 coordinate 38,692, forward strand.
CGGTCTACGACGGCGAGACGATCGCGGTCGAGACGGATGCGACGGAGGCGCCGGACGGCACGCTCGCCAGCCGCGTCGTCGGCGCCGATGGGAGGGAGCGGGCGACGGCGAGCCTGTTCCTGCTCGACGACGCCTCCCGGGCGGACGCGCGTCGCCGCGCCGAGCCCGCGGCGTTCGCGGTCGCGCCCGTGCCCGAGCCCGCCGATCGTGCGCCGGCCGCGGCGGCGGTGCTCGGCCCCGGCACGATCCTGGGCACCCAGCGCGCCACGTTCCACGCCGACCGGGCACCCGGGTACCTCGACGAGATCTCTGAGTCCGATTCGGCGTTCCGCGTCGACGGCGCCGCGCACCCGGGTTGGCTGCTGCGCTTCGCCAACTGGGCGCTGTCCCGCTCGGTGCGCCTGGGCCCGTGGATCCACGTCAGCAGCGACGCCTGGCTGCTCGCCCCCGTCCACGACGGCGACGAGCTCGAGGTGCGCGCGCACGTGACCGACCGGTTCGAGCGCAAGGGCCACGAGTTCGTCGACCTCGACGTGCTCTACCTCGTCGACGGAGCCCCGGTCGCCTTCGTCGACCACCGCGCGATCTGGCAGCCGCGCACCACCGACTGATGCGCGGGGCTCAGTCGAACGACGTCGTGGGCCCGGTGATGACCGGGTCAGAGGCGAGCGGGTCGGGGGCGAGCGGGTCGGGGGCGAACGGGTCGGTTGCGAGGCAGGTCTGCCGGCGGCCGGCGGCCTTCGCGGCGTACAGCGCGGCGTCCGCCCGGGCCACGAGGTCGTCGGCAGACTCGTGGGCCTCCAGCTGGGCCACGCCGCCGGAGAACGTGACCGGTTGCTCCTCGAACAGGTCGAGGGCCCGTTGCAGGTCGTCGAGCAGCACCTTCGCCTCCGCTGCCGTCGTGGCGGGCAGCAGCAGGCAGAACTCCTCGCCGCCGTAGCGCGACGCGACGTCCTGGGTGCGGACGCGGGCCCGAAGCTGCTGGGCGAACTCCAGTAGGACGCGGTCGCCCGCGGCGTGCCCCCAGCGGTCGTTGAACCGCTTGAACTCGTCGAGGTCCAGCATCGCGATCGAGACGGCTTCGTCGCTGCGCCGGGCCCGCCCGATGGCGTGCGTCAGGTGGTCCTGCAGCTGGCGCCGGTTCGCCAACCCCGTCAGGGGATCGGTGAGCGCCTCACCGAGGAGGCCGTCGATGAGGGAGCTGCGGTCGATGGCACTCGCCAGCATGCTCACGGCGGCGATCAGCGCGGCGTCGTCGCGAGGACCGATGCACGCGAGCTGCACCGCCAGCACGATGTCGGCGCTGGTGGTCGATGCGGCGATCGACAGCAGGTGGCCGCGCTCGTGGCCCGCCCTCGTCACCTCGAACTCGCCGTCGGGGTGCGCACGTGCGGCGAGCAGGCGCAGGTCGCTCTCGAGGAAGGGCGAGAGCTCGCGCCCCGCGGTCCAGCGCGCCAGCTCCCGCAGGTGCGGCCCGTGGTCGTGGGGGCGCTCGAACACGAGCACGGTCGTGGCGTCGACCGCGGCCGCGACGCGCTGCAGCACCTCGTGCTTCTCGGACTCCCAGTGCCGCACGCTGCAGGCGTAGGAGGCGAACTCGGCCACGTTCTCGAGCGCCTGCAACCCGTCACGCGCCTTCCAGACGGTGAGGTGGACGATGCCCGCCGCGAGCGCCGTGCTGGCGGCGAAGAACGCGACGACCCACGACACCATCGGCGTCGAGGCCCCGGTCACCAGCAGGACGCCGGTGAACACCGCGACGCCGATGCCCCAGAGCAGCCCGACCATCGTCGGCGATCCTGCGACCACGGCGACGAGCAGGATGATCACGAGACCCATTCCGAAGAGCGCGACCTCGCCGCCGGTGGCGACGCCGAACGCGCCCACCGCCAGCATCCCCACCGCCAGCTTGGCGAAGAACGCACGTGGATCGAAGCGGTCCCAGGCCTCGCGGCGGAACATCCACAGGTCGTACGCCGTGGTGACGACCACGACGCCCGCGAGCGCGAGCGTGAGCAGCAACCAGGACGCGGAGTCGGTGCGGGGCGCGATGACCAACGCGCACACGATCGCGAAGGGCAGCAGCAGGAACGACGCCAGCCCCACCTGGATGACCTCGCGCACGGCGGATCGGCTCGCCGTCAGTCGGAAGTAGAGGAACCGGCGGCCATCGGATGCCGCGCGGCGTCGGGCCAGCCGGGCATGGAAGCCCTGCACGCTGGCTTGGACGCTCGCCTGCACCGTGGCGTGGGCCCGATGCCACGGCGAGTCGATCGCGCCCGGCACCGTGCGAGTCCTGGCACCGGCCGCGCTCGACTCGGCGAGCCCCGGCGGCGCGGCCCCCTGGCCGTCGGCGCGCCGGCCGGCCTCGATCGCGTCGTCCTGCTGGTCGTCGGCGCGGACGAGCCGGAGGTGCGGCCGACGTGCGTCCGGTCCCGGTCCGGGCTCCCCTCGGTGTGCCTGACCCGGCCCCGGTTCCGAGGACGCGGCGCCCGGGGCTCCGAGGACAGCCGTCACGGAGGTGCCGTGGCCGGGGGCGGACTCGATGGACACGTGACCATCGAGGTGCGACGCGAACTTCCGCATGTGGTCGTTGCCGGACTCGAACAGGAGGTGCTTCGCGTCGAAGCCGACGCCGTCGTCGAGGACGCGGAGCGCCACGCCGGCCTCGTGCTCGTCGATCGCCACGATCACGTGCTTCGCGTGTGCGTGCTTGGCGACGTTGCGCAACGCCTCCTGCAGGATCCGCATGACGATCGTCTCGGTCGTCCAGTCGAGCGCGAGCCCGTCGGCGACCCGGATGTCCGCCTGCGGCACCGCCGCGTCGACGTACAGGCTGTCGATGTAGGCCGCGAGCGTCGCCTCGAGCTCGGCGGTGCCGGACTCGTCGGTCTCCAGGGGCCGCACCGCGAGCATCAGCTCCCGCAGCTGGTCCGCCTGGTGCTCGAGGTCGTCGCGCATGCCGCGCAGCGCATGGTTCGTGCCCCCGTCGTCGACGAGGCGCAGGAAGGAGGAGAACGCGACGTAGAACCCCGTCGCCTGCTGGTGCAGCTGGGCGGCGACGCGGTGGCGGTCGCGATCGGTGCTCTGCAGCACGTCGGCGAGCAGCTGGCGGCGCGCGTCGGCGGCCTGCTCGACCTGCCCGTAGAGCCGGCGCGTCTCGCGCATCGAGAGCTTGCCCCGCAGCAGTGCGAGCAGCAGCAGGACGCTCGCGACGCCGACGAAGTACCACACGATCCAGCCAGCGACCGGCTGGCGGACCACGGTGAGGACGAGCATCGGGACCAGCAGCGCGATCGCAACCGTGTCGAACGACCGGGTCCGCGCCTGCTCGAGCGGTGGCAGCGCGTCGTAGACCGACGGTGCGTCGTCGGTGAGCTGCAACGGCATGATGAGCAGCACGCCGAAGCACAGCGCCTGGAGCACGAGCAGGGGCGAGGACGGGAGGTCGAAGCCGGTCAGGCCCTGCGCGGTCTGGGCCGCGGCGTTCGCGCCGCAGAGGAAGCCGATGGCCATGCCGAGCGTCTCGTCGGGGAGGCGCTGGCCCTTCACCCGACGGAACATCGCGAGCGACCAGCAGAACCCGGCCAGCACGCCGACCGTGGCGATCAGCGCGACGCTCGTGAACCACATGGTCGTCGTCGCGATCGGGCGTGCGCCCCACACCAGCGGCGCGAAGGCGCACACCGCGAGGACGAGCATCGCCGACTCGAGGATGTCGAGCGGGTGCACCGGGATGGTGCACCGGGCGCGCACCAGGTCGAACAAGGCGGTGAAGAACACGGCGACACACATCGCCGCGAGCGGGATCGCCAGGGCGACGCCGTACCAGTTGCTCTGGAGCACGCCGGCGAGCACGATCAGCCCGATGGCCGCCATGCACGCGACGCCGATCGTGATGAGCTTCCAGAAGCGCTTGTCGGCCTCGGTCGCTCGGCGCCACGCCGTGACCGAGAGCGCCACCGCAGGCAGCAGGTTCAGCGCTCCGACGAGCACCCAGGCGAGCACGTAGGCGCGCTCGCCCTGCACGACGAGCCCCAGCGCCGCCGCCACCGGGATCGTGAGCGCGACCCACACGAGGCCCAGCCGTCGCTCGCGCGGTGAGAACAGCCG